>JAYSSX010000001.1:0-7475 GCA_043720315.1 Pseudobdellovibrionaceae bacterium
ACTCGACTAAACTTGCAATTTCTGGACACTGTTTTTCGATTTCAAGGTTTAAATTTTTACCAGTAACACCGATGTCGAATTCACGACCCCAATTAAGGCTTTTACGTAAGGCCTGTTTGCCTTCAGATTTATTTGAAAACTTAAGGTCAAGCAATTGAACTTTTCCGCCAACATTTACTGGCAATTTTGGAATATAGAACCGTGACTGTGCCTGATCACCGACAACTGCGGTGTTGTTAACCAACTGAACCGATTGTTTTAATTCTGGAGGATCAATATAAATCGTCGCATTTTTCGCTCTGCCAGATTTATACAATAGATAATTTCGGATATGATCAGCCAAGGCTCCTTGAATTGAAGTTAAATGCATATTGGTAGTGGCTGAAATAATTTCGCCGGAATTGGGATCTGTAATCGAAGGACCGAAACCAAATAGGTTAGAGCCATTCACAGATTTGATTAAATTGATGGCGTTGTAGCGTAAATCTCCCAAGGCTACTCGTTTTTTCGTGTCCACGGTAATTTTTAACGGTACTCCGGCTTTAGCGAAGGCTTTGTCCCATTCTTCAACAACCGCTGCAGCGGTAGGAACTAGGGCATCATCAGATTCTTCGGTAAAATAGAATTTGATTTCGCCGTTGGCTACGTTAAATCGATTAATAAATGTATTACGTTCGAAATCGGATTTTTTATATTTTTCGAAATTATTAAATTCAACTTTTTTTGTCGTAAAGAATCCAAATTTTTCAAAATCATCTTTTAAATGAAGTTTTTTAACGTAAGGCTTGCGGCCAGAGGTATTTAAAAAAGAATATTTGATTCTGGTGCCAGTGCTGTCTTCATGAACTGTGTAACTAAAATAATTAGAGTCGATTTCAAAATCGACCAAACGAAGGGTGTTACTACGCATAAATGTAGTCGCGGTCTTATCAAATTTCAACTTTGCATAGTTGCGTTTTTGCCACTCGATATTTTCATTTTCTTCTTCAGACATTTCGAAGTCTTTGTTTGACCCCTTTGGTGTAGCACGGTAATCTTTCCACTCTACAGGAATGTTAATTACAGTATTTTGATTAACTTCTTTTTTCAGATCCAAACGATCGTCGACATTAGTGTTGTAGCCGCGCAATTCGTTTTCAGTGAAAGCAAATTTGATTTTATTCGCGGGATTTAAATCTTGATCGTAATTAATATTTTCGCCGATGCCTTCGGTCGCTGTCGGGCGTGTTGCGATAACGGTTTCAGCGTAATACCACTCACCAGAAAAGTAAGATTTATCAATAACATCTAGTTTAGCCTGGGCTTTATAGATTGTTTTTCCGGCTGCATTAATTTTGAAGAATTTTGCTCCGGTTTTATCTAGGATCGTTTTTTCCATTAACTTATTGGTTTTCTCACCGTTACTTTGAACATGGTCGATATTGTAAAATCCTGAGATTGGGTAACCCACTAAAGGAACTCCTAATAAGTCAGAGTTTTCTTGCTTGAAAGCACCGACAGCTTCGCTGGGGTGTAGGTCTTTAGCCTTAGCTAACTTCAATACAACTAAGTAACTGTTGGTAATTTGATACTTGATTTTGTAGCTGGTTTTATCGTTTGGGCGGGCGATAAAAGGAGTATCGGCCAAAAGTTCGGCCTTTGTATTAACTTTAACTGGTACAAAACTCCAGTTTTTATATGATTCGCCAGTGGCCACTTTAGTACTTTTTGTAGATAGTTTTAATTCGCGATTACCGGTAATTTCGCCTAGAGTTTCGACATCAAACACTTTTCCATCGTAGTCCGCAACCGACTTCAGATTTTCGCCAGCACCCTGTACGAAAGTATCAGAACGATTCTTAGTACAGGCCATCATATTAACGGTAACCAAAACAAACAAAGCACCTTTGATCACGGATTGAACCATTTTTGAATTCATAGATTTCT
This sequence comes from Pseudobdellovibrionaceae bacterium, assembly GCA_043720315.1. Classification (GTDB taxonomy): domain Bacteria; phylum Bdellovibrionota; class Bdellovibrionia; order Bdellovibrionales; family Bdellovibrionaceae; genus JAYSSX01. The sequence goes on from JAYSSX010000001.1 coordinate 1,927, forward strand.
CCTAACTAGTACATATTTCAAGATATGGGCTTGGAATGCCGGGAAATTAGTTACTATAAAGAAAAATAGGGGGTTTCCAATTCGAAATTTTTGATAGGGCACTTTTGCGGCAAAAGATTTTAGACGACTGTCTTGTATTTAGACGTGTCTCAAATTGAGACAATTAAGGGTCATATCCAAAAAAAAGCGACTGATTGCAGCCGCTTTTTAAGATTCAAATTTGTTTTTGAATACTAATTCTGGGAACTAGTTCTGAAAACTAGTTCTGAATAGTCACTTTGTACGGTTGAGTTTTCGCAGTGTAGACTTTGTCTCCCACCTTTACTGTACCCATGTGCACGATTTCGTATTCGCCATTAGGCGCACTTGTTGTTGTCCACCCCATGGCCATATTAGCTACCGCAACTTCAGTGTAACGATTGCGGATAACAGCACCATTTTTAGTAACGATAGACTCTAAACGATTGAAAGGTACAGGAGACATTTTATTTTCGATTTCAAAAGTCACACGACCTTTAACTGGAGAATTTAAAGCAGTTAAAGTTTTTTGGCTTAGTGCGATTGAAATTTGAGGTTCATGATTCAATACATAGAAATACTGAGTCTGTGAGCGAATCACATTTCCCGCAGAATCTTTCGCTGTTGATTGAACTTCATATTTTCCGTCTGCCAATGTCGTCGAATCAATAACTGAAGAACATTTCATTGATTTTGCACAAGCGATGTTTTGTACGGCTCTTCCATTGAAAGAAAGTGACATCGTATGTTCGCCGGTAGCTTGAGTTTCTTGGCCCGGAGTAATTTCTGAAGTGATATTGAATTTTCCACTTACATAGTCACGAGTTAAAGGTTCGCGAATAGAGATCGCTAAGCCTTTTGGTACGTTGAATGCCCAAGTGCTTGCGCCGATACCGGATTTGTCATCCCAGCTTACCCAAGCATAACCGTGGTCACCCCAATCTTTTGCCCAAGAGTTTCGGATTAACCAAGCTCTTTTAGTATCATCATATCCAACTAAACTAACTGCATGGCCACCTAAAGCGGGGCCAGTAGCGTGTAAGTAAACACCAGAAGAGTACAACATGAAATCTTCATAGACAGTCAATGTCGTTAAAAGGGGTCCTTTTTCCAAAGCTGTTTTCACTGCTTGGATATTAGTTGTTCCACTAGTTGGCGTTGTTGAGCCGGCAATTTTAAATGATCTTTGTGTAGAGTCAGCACATTTACTGCTACAAGAAACATCTTTTCCAGTGGCTCCTGAAGAATAAGGTAAACACGCTTCATCGGGTATACCTGTTTTAGTTAAAAAGCTGGCTGCTGAACTTGGAAACCATCCGAAGTCACATGATCCGCCACCGCAAGAAAATAAAGCCTGTGGAGAAAACTTAGGATTTAATCCCGGAAAATTAGAAGCAATATTTACTTGTCCTTCTAAAGTAGCAGTTGCCGCAAAAGCCACGCAGCTGCCACAGTTTGCTTGATCCATAACTGGACCTAAATAGTTCTGTCCGTCTTTATTACGCCAATCAACTATTTGTCGAGTGCGTGGTGACATATTCTCTTCAACATAAAAGCCCATGTCAGTAGGTTGGGAATCTTTAAGTCCCAAAAGGTGTTTAACCTCTGATCTTTGCATAGTAGATAAATGATTTTCTTTTGCCGTCCAAGTAGCACCTGTACTTTGCAAAATGTCATTTAAGTGATCAGCCGATAGTGTAGCCGAAGCCTGAGTAGCAACAGAAAAAATTAGTGTTGCTAGAATGTAACGTAGACAATCCATGTCTTCTCCCCTCGTTAAGTACTCAAATTTTCATACGCGGGGTCGCGACGGTCAATAAACTTAAACATTTTTAATTTACTGTATACTATAAGATAAAGTTATGCGGGGCCTAAGCTTGGACAAAAGTCTTGCGCAGTATAGGTTTCAAGTCTTTTTGTGCTAGCACAATTTGTTGCTGTGCCTTCTGTAAGACGACAAAACTAGTTTTTGTTTATCATAAGATCGAATTTTTCCAAGCGAGATTTAAACTTTTCGGCATTCTCGAAAGAATTTAAGGTTAACTCTTTTTGCCACTCACCCTTACGATTTAAAAAAATAAGTGAAGGTAGTCCGTAAATTTCATATTTCTTTTTTAGTAGGTCTAGTTGAGAGGACTCAGCCGTAGCATCGAATCGCAACAAAACGTAATCATAAATGTGTTTCTGAATAATTGGATCTGAGAATGTAAATTGATCCAGTTCTTTGCAGGCAACACACCAGTCTGCGAAGAAATCGATAATAACTGGTTTACCTTCGGCGGCAGCGGCCTTAATTCTTTCTTCGGAATAGACAGCCCAGTGTGAATCTTCTAATTTTTTATCACTGATCATAGGGACAGCAGGATTGTTCTTTTTAATCAATTGCGAGTAAAGGATGTTGCCATAATAAAGACTGGTTAAAATTAAAATGATACCTAACGCATGTTTCACCAAGTTTAACCAGCGACCTGATTTGGGCAACCACTTAAGAAATGAGGTCGACATTCCTAAAGCGATGAAAATGATACCCATGCCTAATGCATAGGTGAACATATAGACAAAACCTAAATACAAATTCTGAGTTTTAGCGATGAATGCTAAAATGGAAACCAATATCGGTCCAACACAAGGACTGGCCAGAACTCCAGCCAGTAATCCTGCGATAAAGGCTCCCAGGTAATGTGACGAATGAGTTTTGCCTTCTATCTTTTGACGAATCCACAAGGGAACTTGAATTTCAAATAACCCAAACATACCCAACCCCATTACGAAATAAAGAGTCACGGTAAATGCCAGAAACCAAGGTTGATTTAGAAAAGAACCAAACATTTTCCCTGTAATCGCGGCTAAAACCCCAAGCGCCGAATAGGTGATCGCAATTCCTAAAACATAGAAAATACTTTTTAAAAAATTGTCAGTGCTGCTGAGTTTTTGTTTATTAAACCCTAGCACCGTTAAAGTAATGGGAATCATGGGAAAAATACACGGGGTGAAGCTAGTTAAAAAACCGGCCAAGAAAATAATCAGCAATGCAAAGCTCATATTATTTTCATTTGAGTTTTTCAACATCACTTCCATTTTTTCAGTCCAACTAGGTTGGACGACAGGAATAATATTGATGGCTAATTTTAAGGGAAACTTTTTCGGAAACAAGCAGTAAGTTTCCGTACAAGCCTGATAGGTTAAAATAAAATCTAATTCTGTAGTGTCAGAAGGAAGATTCTCGGGAATCTCAATGACAGTTTGAATTTTGGCTGCTCCTTCGACGCCTTTTTTAATTTTTTTACTGACGGGATCTTTGAAGTCCACCAAAGGATCAATGCGAAGTTGGCTGATATTTACGCCTTGAGAACTAGTCACCTTAAACTGCTCTTCGTAAGCGTGATAGCCCTTGTTTAATTGAACATTGATAGTCAGCGAAGTGTTTTGCTGTTGATGCAAAGAGCTGATCTGCAGGAAGGCCTGTGCGAAGAGGGGATTTTCCTTTTCATCAGCAGCAAATGCTGAGTGCGAAAAAGTCATAAGTACTGCGATAATTGCGGCTAAAAAGTTCATATCCTATTTTCGTCTAGTTTTGAAGGTAACTCAACCAGATCTAGGTCCTGATTGTAAATTCAATTCCCTTTTGTCTCAATAAAATTCAGATTTTTGCCGAATGAGTCTATGAAGAGGTAAACCATGGGATTTGTCGGAATTATAGTCGTATTCGCAATGGTGTTTGGTGGTTTCGTTATCGCCGGCGGTCATCTGTCGGTTATCGCCAAATCAGCGCCGATCGAATTAATGATCATCGGCGGAGCGGCCTTAGGAGCGTATTTAATAGCCAATCCAATGAAAACCATTAAATCAGGAATCAAATTAGCTTTAAAATCCTTAACAGCAAAGGGTCCACAAAAAAAAGAATACGTCGAATTATTGCAAATGTTGTTTCAATTATTTCAGCTTTTTAGAAAAGACGGACCGCAAGCGGTCGAGAAACATATTGAGACTCCAGATAAAAGCGAAATTTTTTCGGCTTACCCAAGTTTTATGCACAATCATCATGCGGTTCACTTTTTATGTGACACGATGAAAATTACATTGTCTGCGGACTTATCGCCTTACGATGTCGATGATTTATTGGATGCTGATATTAAGGCGATTCACAGTGAAGAGCATATGGCGCAACATGCAGTTCAACAGGCTGCAGACGGATTCCCCGGATTGGGTATCGTTGCCGCCGTTTTGGGTATCGTTAAAACCATGGATCACTTGACGGAAGGTACAGAAACCATTGGTCGATTGGTTGCCGGCGCCCTAGTTGGAACAATGTTAGGGGTTTTTGGTGCCTACGGTTTGATAGGCCCAACAGCTGGTAAAATGGCTGCTGATATCGATGCTGAAGGTAGATATTTACAAGTGATTAAAGCTGCAATGATCGCATTACAAAGAGGTGCCCCTCCTATCGTTTGTATCGAATTCGCTCGTCGATCGATTCAACCGGAAGAGCGTCCTAGTTTTGATGAGTGTGACAAAGCGACTAAAGAAATCAAAAAGGCAGCGTAAGGCGAAGCCAAAAGGCCTAGCGCCGAGCGGAACGAGGCATAAGGCGCAGGCTAGGTTTAGCCGCGCTAAAGTTTAAAAAGGATTTAGAAAGTAGTTATGGCAGCAGAGAAAAAAGGTCAGATCATCGTTATCAAAAAAGTCTACGTCAATGGCGGTGGACACCACGGGGGATCGTGGAAGGTGGCACTTGCTGACTTTATGACGGCCTTAATGGCGTTTTTCTTGGTTATGTGGTTGCTATCGCAATCTGCAGAAACTAAAAAAGCCGTTTCTGATTATTTTTCAACTCCATCTATCATTGAATATAATTTTCAGAACTACGGTGTCGAGATTACATTAGAAAAATTATTTTTGGATTTCGTGAATGAACCAATGAAGGCTTTTCAATCATTTCTAGAGCCTATAGATAAAACTCCCAATTTATTAGACATGGGTTCTGCGAAGGTCGTTCAGGCCTACTTACAAAACGAGCTAAAAGAAATTGCGCAAACCATGACCGTCGAAGAAGACGGAATGAAAATGGTTTTTGAAGATAATAAATTTTTTATTCCCGGAACTGCAGAACCCAGCAAAGATTTTTTTGAAAATATCGGAAAATTAAAGGGAATTACAACAGGATTGGCCGATGCTACAGTTGATATTAAATCCTTCTTGTATGAGCAATCGGTGGATGAGAGTTCACCAGAATTAGCCCGCAAAATTGCCGCACAACGAGCCGCGATTTTAAATCTAAAAATTAAATCCAGTTTAGAACACGATTCGGTCAGTTTAAATGCTTATTCAATTGTCGAAAGTCACAAGACTTATATTGAAGGTCAAGGTAAGCGACCTCTAGGTAAAATTGAAATTCAAGTAAAAATGAAAGATAAAAAAATCGACGGAACTAAACAGCGAAAATTAGAAACTGTATTTGGAACGGGCGATGATTCAAAGGATGTTTACTCGAATTTTGCCGAGCAAGCTTCGAAAAAAAGAACTTCAAAAGA
>JAYSSX010000002.1:0-1894 GCA_043720315.1 Pseudobdellovibrionaceae bacterium
GGGGATCATTTCGCCTTTGACGATTTCGAACTGTTCAAAATTATTTTTAAATAAAAGAGGGTTGGTTCCTAGGTAACTAAAGTAAAGCATATTTTCGTCAACCAATTGCGGGGCAATCTTATTGCCAATAAATTCCAATCGACTCTCAAAGTTTTCATTGAAGTGATCCCAAAATTCGGGAGCCAGTGCCGCATTCAAATCGGCCGCGTTTTTCGCCTCGTCCTCTTCGTTGGTGGCGATAAACTCCATAGAATGACTGTTTTCATTTTCCTTAAGATCTTGAATGAGGAAATGCAGATGTTCTTTGGCGTCTTGTATCGCCTGAAGGTCTTGCGGGTTCAATTTAAATAAACCGCGAATTTTTTCAACCTCGACGTCGATCAAATTTCCAGGATTCATCATGGCACCGTTAGTACCTAAGGGAACAATCGATTTTACGTTAGGAATTTGACTAAGAACTTCTTGAACTTTCTTAAAATCTTTAACGGACTCAATATCCGAAGGAGACCCATCCATATTACCAAATACCGAAAGTTTTTCCTTTGCATCCTTCGAATAAATCTGCAGATCTCCGGTGACACTTTCGGTGATCGAATTTTTCATTCCATCAGAGATCGCATTCACGACTGAATTTCCCAACACGGCAATAAAGGCTCCAAAAACTAAAATACTTCCCACGATTAAGGTTTTCATTCGATATAGGAAAATATTTCTAAAGGCTACTTTGACTACAATTAGATTAAACATGATTTTTACTCAACAATCTGTCCATCTAACAATCTAACCACGCGTCGGGCCTGGCTCATGATAGAGTGGTCATGAGTTGAAAAAAGAAAAGTGGTTTTTTCACTTTGGTTAATATGTTTCATTAAATCTATAATAGTTTGTCCCGTCTTAGAGTCTAAATTGGCCGTTGGTTCATCGGCCAACACAATTTGTGGGCTGGTGACCAGTGCCCGGGCAATCGCGACCCGTTGCCTTTGCCCGCCCGATAATTCGCCGGGACGGTGGTTAAGGTGATCCTGCAATTCTACTTTTTCAATGAAATGCAGTACTTTCTCTTTTCGTTCCTTAGCGGTGTATTTGTTTTTTAGTAATAGTGGAAATTCAACATTATCAAAAACGTTCAGCACTGGAATTAAATTAAAGGATTGAAATATAAAGCCTAAGGTATTTAGGCGAAGATCCGTCAGGCCTGTATCGCTGAGATCAGAAGTTCTCTTTCCGCCGATGAATACATCCCCACTACTTGCCGTGTCCACACATCCTATAAGATTTAAAATAGTTGTTTTGCCACTTCCAGAAGGGCCGGCAATAACGGTAAACTCACCGGCTTCAATTTTTAGATTGACGTTTTTCAACGCCGGTACTTTTACTTTACCTAAATCATATTCTTTTTTTACATTAATTAATTCGATAGGATTCATGGGGCCCTTTCCTGAAAAGAATGTCAGACAGCAAGGGCAGTTTAGAGGCTATTTCTTACGACAGACAAGGAATTTGACAAAATGTCGCAACCGCTTCAGGAACGCTTAAAAATTGACCAAAAAGAAACATTCTCATTCTGGAACAGTGATTCAAGTTACGGCGTTTTATTCCGATAAGACCTAAGTGTTGTCATGTTCTTTAGTCCGTAAAGGGGTTTCAAATGAAACAAAAACGAGCCGCCGTAGCCGTAATCATCTCTTTATTTGTTTTCTGTATATTCTCATTTCAGAACTGCTCTAAAGGATTCAAACAATTAGTCATTAGCTCATCTGGCGATGCTACATTTGTTGAAGAAGGTAAAGTTGAACCGACAGTCGTTCAAATTGCGACCATGGGAGCTACGCCTAAAGCTCGTTTTTCAGAAACAGCATTTGCGACCCTACTAGAAAGAAACTACCTCAATTTT
>JAYSSX010000003.1:0-5114 GCA_043720315.1 Pseudobdellovibrionaceae bacterium
CCAAAGATCGTAACAATAACTACAAAATACGATATTGATCTAAGCATATTAAGACTGACCGTGTCAGATAACGGTGTTGGTATTCCGACACAGAGTCGATCCCGAGTGTTTGAACCTTACTACAGTACAAAGGATAGCGGCACTGGATTGGGTTTAGCCATTGTTAAGAGAATTATCGAAGATCACAGCGGTTTTGTCCGTGCCTTTGCCAACGAGCCCAAAGGAACAAAAATGGTTATTGAACTCCCTGTCAATTCAGTCGGAGCTTGGAAACCAGGCGAACGTTCTGATAAATTCTAATAGGTATTGTTAAAAACAGTTTCATAATAAATAAATCGACCTTTTTAAGATTTAAGAGAGTTAATCCATGTTAAATACGACCAATAATCCGAATGGCTTTTCAGAACGAAAAGCAAAAGTCCTTATCGTTGACGACGAACTACCTATACGCGAAGTTCTTTCAGCATCTTTGCGTGATGAGGGTCATGAGGTGATGACAGCTTCAGATGGTGACCAAGGCTTGAAATTAATGAAAGAGTTCCAACCGGAAATCGTGTTTCTCGATATTTGGATGCCAGGAAGTTTAGATGGTATCGAAGTTTTGACCGAAGCCAGGAAGAAATTTCCGCAGACGGAATTTATTATGATCTCTGGTCATGGAACTATCGAGACCGCAGTTAAAGCCACTAAATTAGGTGCTTGGGATTTTATTGAAAAACCTTTATCGATGGATAAAATTTCAATTGGTATTACAAACATTATTAATTACCAAAACGAAAAAGACGAAAAAGTAACTTTGCTGAATAAACTTCGTCGTAGCATCGCTTTAGTCGGTGATTCGGCCCAGATGATTAGTTTAAAACAAATGATTGCTCGAGTTGCGGCTACCCAGTCTTGGGTATTACTACAGGGTGAAAACGGAGCAGGTAAAGAATTAACGGCGCAAAATATTCATTACCTTTCGAACCGTGCCGGTCGTGCTTTCGTTGATCTAACCTGTGCTTCTATTCCCGAAGATTTGATCGACACCGAATTATTCGGTTATGAAAAGGGCGCTTTTGCCGGTGCGATGAAATCGCAAAAGGGAAAAATTGAGTTGGCAAATGGAGGAACATTATTTATTGATGATGTTTGTGATCTGTCGTTAAAGGCGCAGGAAAAATTGTTAAAGGTACTGCAAGAAAAGAAATTTCACCGTGTGGGTGGGTCTGAATCCGTTTCGGTGGATGTTCGAGTTATTTGCGCGACTGACAGGAATATCGAAGAAGAAATCAAGTCCGGTCGTTTTCGGGAAGACTTGTATCATCGAATTAATTTGATGCCTTTTAAAATTCCAGCTTTGCAAGATCACATCGATGATATTCCGGCGCTGATTACACACTTTAGTGATTTGGCCGTTAAAGAGGGTGGCTTTTTGCGAAAGCAATTTTCAGAGCAGGCGCTGACGTTGATGAAGCAACATCGCTGGCCAGGTAACGTGCGTGAATTAAAAAACTTTATCGAGCGAATTTACATTTTGACTCCTAATGAAGTGGTCGATGTATTAGATGTTCAGTTTGCAGGTTTAAACAGTAAAGGTGCCACTGAAGTAGGTGCCGAAGATAATTCGTTCCGCGAGGCCCGTGCAAAGTTTGAAAAAGAATATTTAGAGCGCAAAATTGCCGAAAATGGCGGAAATATTTCCAAAACGGCAGAAGTGATTGGTTTAGAGCGAAGTTACCTTCATCGCAAAATCAAAGCCTTTGGAATTGAAACTCAAAAAGGCAGTGAGGAGCAGTTATGAGATGGTCTAAATCTCACATAGTTACTTTAAAGGAAGCACCGTCTGATGCGGAAATTCCAAGTCATAAATTATTGGTGCGTTCGGGATTTATTAAAAAACTGGCTCCGGGAATTTTTACTTACAGTAACATCGCTTTGAAAGCGATTCGCAAATTTGAAAACATCATTCGAAAAGAATTAGATGACCGTGGTTGTATCGAAATCCTAATGCCTATGGTTCAACCCCAGGCCCTTTGGGAAGAGACCAATCGTTGGAACGAAATGGGTGCAGGACTTTTAAAATTCAAAAACCGTAATGATCAGGGTTTTTGTTTAGGGGCAACTCATGAAGAAGCGGTAACTGATTACGTGCGTAGTGATATCAAGTCTTATCGTGATATGCCGAAAAACTTTTATCAGATTCAAACAAAGTATCGTGATGAAATTCGTCCCCGTTTTGGCTTAATGCGCGGCCGCGAATTCAGTATGAAAGATGCTTACAGTTTCGATATTGATCAGGCTGGTGCTTTAAAAAGCTATGATTCCATGTACCAGGCATATAAAAATATTTTTACAAAATTAGGTTTGAACTTCCGCATCGTGCAGGCTGATGCCGGTAATATCGGTGGCAGTCAAACGCATGAATTTCAATTGCTGGCGGAAGCCGGCGAAGATGCTTTATTAGTCAGCGATACTACCGATTACGCGGCCAACATCGAAGTTTGCCCTGCGATTGATTACGTTCCTCACCAAAGTACCGATACGGAATTAAAAGCCGTAGAGAAGTTTGCGACTCCCGGTTTAAAATCAATTGCTGATCTTTCGAAAGCTACCGGAATAGAAGAAAAAAACCTGGTGAAGTCATTGTACTTCAGCGGCAACGAAGGTTTTAATCCCAAAGATAAATCCTTAAAGGCCTTTTGTGTTCTTCTTCGCGGCAATGATGAAGTGAATCCCGTAAAATTAAAAAATCTTTTAGGCATGACCAATCCGCCCTTGATGTTAACTGATGACGAAGTTAAAGAAGTCACCGGCAGCAAACCGGGAAGTTGCGGTCCAATAGGACTGTCGATCCCGATTTACATGGACAATGGTGTTTCAGGTCTAAAAAATTATATTGTCGGCGCCAATGAAGAAGGTTTTCATTTAAAAAATGTAAACGTTGATCGTGATTTTAAGGCTACCAAAGTTGGTGATTTAAGAATGGCAAAAGTGGGCGATAAAGATCCCACCAGCAATGGAAAACTGCAGGCGTTTCGTGGAATCGAAGTCGGACATGTCTTTTACTTAGGAACAAAATATTCAGAAAAAATGAAGGCCACTTTCTTAGATTCCAATGGCAAAGCCAAACCTATCGAAATGGGTTGCTACGGAATAGGTGTAACTCGTACCGTTCAGGCTGCTATCGAGCAAAGCCATGATGATGATGGAATCATCTGGCCGGTTTCTATTGCACCATTTACTGTTCATATTTGTTTGTTAGATCTTAAAGATGCTGGCGCTGTATCTTTTGCTGAGGGCATTTATAAAGAACTTCAAAGCAAAGGTTTTGATGTTTTATTAGATGACCGTGACGAGCGGCCGGGAATTAAATTTAAAGATGCTGACTTATTGGGAATGCCTCTTCGAGTGGTTATCGGAAAACGTGGTTTGGAAAATAATGAGTTAGAAGTTGTTATTAGAAAAACCAAACAAGTCATCAAAGTGACTAAAGAAAATTTGTTTAAAGAAATTTTAAATCAAATAAGGAGTTTATGAAAATAAGTGCTCCGTTTACTAATCCACTTTGTGTCGCTTTGGATGTCGACGATAGAAAACAAGCAATCAGTTTGGCTGAAAGCCTTTCCGACTTTGTCGGTGGCCTAAAAGTCGGACCACGATTGGTAAATAAGTATGGCGAGTCCCTCATTCAAGATTTGTCTTCGATTGCACCCGTTTTTGTGGATTGTAAATTTTTTGATATTGAAAGCACGATGTTGGCCGCTGTGAGGTCCGCTTTCGAAGCGGGTGCCAGTGTTTGCACTGTACACGCATTGGCCGGCAGCGACTGTTTAAAGGCTTTAGCGAAGTTGGAAAATGAACTTTGCCAAAGGCGACCTTTCCGCATTTTAGCGGTCACTATATTAACTAGCTGGTCGGATAAAAATTATCCGCCTATCATTCAAAATGAACCCATTGAAACCTTGGTTAGGAAACTGGCTGAGCAAGTTCAAGATTCGGGACTAAATAGTATCGTTTGTTCCGCGCAAGAATTGGTTTTATTAAAAGATCTTAGTCTTTATAAATTAACTCCGGGAATTCGATTTGATTTAGATGAAGCCGGGGATCAGAAACGGGTCGCTACACCCGATTTTGCAATTAAAAATGGCGCTAATGCCTTGGTAGTGGGTCGCCCAATTATAGCGGCTCAGTTTCCGCGTGAAAAAGCCCTGGATTTTACGACCGCGATTTTTTCTGTGACTGGTCAACAACGATAAATTAAAAGAGAATGTATGCAGAACCCAGTAAACGGTAATTTTTTGGCGTTTGATTTTGGAACCAGTAACTCAGTGGCTGGTGCTTACGTTAATGGAAATAAGATTTTTGATATTCCTTTAGATCCGGTGGCCTCTGATGCCACATTGATGCGGACCTTGCTGTATTTTCCAAGTTCAAGTGTTTGTTATTATGGCGCTGAAGCCATTCAAAAATACATCGAAAATGATATGCAGGGACGACTGTTTCGTTCTTTCAAATCACATCTTCCCAATCAGGAATACATGGGCACTTTTATTAATGACCGTGTGGTTACCTTGGAAAATATGGTCGGGATTTTTCTGTTAGAAATGAAAAAACGCGCCGAAAAATATTTAGGGGTGCAGTTCGATCAGTTAGTTTGTGGTCGCCCAGCCCGGTACTCCATGGATCCTGTTATGGACGGATTTGCCTTGCATCGAATGGAAAAAGCAATTCAGTTTGCCGGATTTAGGAAATCCTTTTTTGTGGCCGAGCCTTTGGCCGCCGCTTTTGATTTTAAAACTTCTTTGAAAACAGAAAAGACGGTTTTGGTCGGCGACTTTGGCGGTGGAACGTCGGATTTCACATTAATTCGATTGCGACCCGATACTTTTACTAAAGAAGATGTTTTGTCGATCGAAGGTTGTCCGCTTGCCGGCGATTCTCTAGATGCTTTATTTATGCAAAATAAATTGTGCCAATTCTTCGGGGCTAAAACCAAGTATCGCGTTTTATTTGGGTCCAATGTTTTGACGATGCCTCCGCACATTATGCAAAGGCTGAATCAGCCGGCGCATATTGTTCACCTAAGCGAAAAAGAAACTTATGAATTTATCAAACGAGTCGAAAAAGGCGCC
>JAYSSX010000004.1:0-9845 GCA_043720315.1 Pseudobdellovibrionaceae bacterium
TATCAATATTTATTTTAGAATCTAGAAAATTTTTTGATTCGGTTTTTGTTGCAGCAGCGTTTGGTTGACCTGTTGGTGCCGAATAGTTTGGTTGGATTGCGGTGTTAGGGGCACCTTTATTCAATACCGATACAGACGAAGTTGCAGAAGACGATAAGTGAGGAGAAAGGGCTTCTTCGTGATGGTCACGTTTTTCAATTTTTTGTTCGGGCTCGACGACTTCAAATTCGCCCATCATTCCGGCCAAATTTTTTAGTTCGGCGCGAAAATTTTGAATGCTTGGAGTTTCTAAGGATTCGATCCCTTGTCGCTGTGCTTTTAGGTAAAGACCGATTAATAGATCAGCATTTCCTGCCAATTTTTGAATATGTTCAGGCTGATTCTTCAACCACAAATAGGCTTTCGCTAAAGTATCTTTAGTGTAAGCTTGGGGCGGAAATGGGTTTAACGTCATATTCTTATTTTATTTCTGTTTAAAAATGCGAACAAAAAAATTAAATTTCATCGCGGTTTTTATCAAGCTGAAACATCAAAAGCAAAGATGCATCATTAAAATAGAGCAGTAATGATTACAAATTGAGCAGATTGATTGGTTTGTCAGCTTCTTCAAACCGGAAAAGAATTTCTAATCTAGTTGACATAATCCTTGGCAACAATCCCGTACTTCTCAATCTTACGTAAGAGAGTTTTCTTCGGAATGTTAGCATGAAGGGCCGTTTGATTGATTCGACCCTTAAATGTCTTAAGTGCTTTAATAATGAATTCTTTTTCGAAGGTTTCCTTTTGCGCATTGAAATCCAATGCTTCATTGCCAACAGCTTCTATATTGCCGCCTTCTTCATCTATCAAGAAGTCTTCGTCTTCGGCTCCTAAATCATCAGCATCGTCACTATCATCCATGCCACCATTAGCTGATGAGGTTTTTGTAGCACTGGCTTTTCCAACCAAAGACTGCAGAGTCGTTACTTCAGGAAGTATTGTTCCGGTTGAATTTAGTACAACCTCTGGCAAAGAACCTAAAGTAATGAGGTTCGAATTTTCCATAATAAAAGAGTGCTCAATCACATTTTCTAACTCACGAATATTTCCTGGCCAGTCATATTTTTTCAAAACGCTTAAAGCATCAGCAGCAACACCAGTTACCTTTTTGCAATGGGTTTGGTTGAATTTGCGAATAAAGATGTGGATTAAACTTTCTAAATCATCTTTTCTTTCGGCCAACGACGGCAGAAAAATAGGAATAACGTTCAGACGATAAAATAAATCTTCACGAAACTGTGCGACCTTAATCATTTCCTCTAAAGGACGATTAGTTGCAGCTACGATCCGAACATTTGTTGAAATTTCGCGATTCGCACCTACTGGTGTAAAAACTTTTTCTTGAAGAACACGTAGTAATTTTACTTGCATTAACTGCGGCATATCGCCGACTTCATCTAAGAAAAGCGTTCCGCCTTCAGCGTACTGGAAACGACCAATTTTTCTTTGGTCGGCACCTGTAAACGATCCTTTTTCATGTCCAAATAATTCAGATTCAAAAAGATTTTCGGGAATCGCCGAACAATTGATCGCTACGAACTTTTCATCTTTTCTAGCCGAATTAAAATGTATAGCTCTGGCAACTAATTCTTTACCTGTTCCCGAAGCTCCACGGATAAGAACGGGAGTGTCGACCTTGGAAAGACGGTGAATGATATTAAATACTTTTTGCATCTGAGAATTATTTCCGATGAATTTTCTTCCACCTTCCATAAGGACAGGTGAAGATGCAGCAACATTAGAAATTAAAGTTTGAGCCTGTACGGCCTTGTCTACGATTTTTACAAGGTCTTCACCAGCAACTGGTTTTGAAAGAAAATTATAAGCGCCATCTTTAACGGCTTGAACTGCATTGTTGATAGAGGCAAACGCCGTCATCATGATAACAACAATACCTGGATTGTGTTCTTTAATTTGCTTAAGGGTTTCCAATCCATTTAATCGAGGCATATCGACATCAAGAATAGCAATGTCGTAAGTTTGCAATTTGATTTTTTCAATTGCATTGATTCCATCAAACGCTTCATCAATCTGGAAACGACCAGTTGAAAGAAGCGCAGATTTAACCGAAAGTCTTAAACCCTGATCGTCGTCAGCGACTAAAACTTTAAGCATGGATAACCTCCCCAAATAGCAGTGTTTAAAGTAAATAAACACGCGTTGCCACTATACTAATTTCTAACTGGAAGTTCCACTGTAAAAGTAGACCCTAAACCTTGGCTACTCTCTACTTTGATCTGTCCTTTGTGCAATTCCACAAAGTATTTAGCTAGATAGAGTCCTAATCCCGAGCCCTTAATAGGCGAATTTTTCGCTTCTTTGCTTCGAAAAAATTTCATGAAAATGTTTGAAAGTTCGTCACCCGAAATTCCGACGCCTTGATCGGCAATTTGAACAATAATTTTGCCATCAACTTCTTCAGTAGAAATAAGCACTTTAGAGTTCTCAGGGCTGTATTTAATCGCATTTTCGATCAAATTAGAGAATACCTGCTTAATCAGCTCAGGATCCAATTTTACGTGAAAAAGAGGCTCAAATTCAGTGATCAACTGGATGTGTTTTAGTTTGGCCAAAAACTCATTCTTTTTCACCACATCTTTAATCAGCTCGTTGATGTCTTTATTTTGCCAATGTAGTTCGATTCCATCGCTCTCGATGCGTGCATAATTGAGAATTGAATTAATAAATTTCAGCAAATCATCACTGGAGACTTTAATCGTGTCTAAAGCTTCTCTTTGGTTATTGCTCAATGCTACGGAATCTTTGGCTATGATGTCAGTCATTCCCTGGATACGGGCAATCGGCGTCTTCAAATCGTGGGACATAAGGGAAATAAAATTGGTTTTCAATTCTTCAACCTGGGAAAGCAGGCGATTCTTTTGGTAGTACTCCCAGCTGCGGCGATTTTCGATAATCAAACGGTAAGGAATGAAGAAGTAGTAACAAAGAAAGATGGCTAAATAGATCTGCGCTAGGCTAATCCACAACCCAAATAGGAAAAACGAAAAATAGGCTAACACCCAAACACTCACGGCCGTTCCGGCTAAGATGATAATTCCTCTAACGGGCTTTAGATTCAAGACGACGTTGACTGTGAGTACGGAAATAATAAGGGTCATTAAAAAATCAAACCACTTTGGCGTTCGCAAGGGCGACTGATTTTGAATCAAGGTCTCGAACATGTTGGCATGCATTTCAGTAATAGTAGTAGTATTGATAGTTCTTAAATAAGGAGTATAAATATATTCGTTGTGGCTTTTGCCAAGATCATCGCCGATCAAAACTATTTTATTCTCTAAATTTAAATCAGTGGCTGTTCCATTAAAAATGTCTTCAAAACGAATGGTTTTAAACGATCCAGTAGGGTGGAAATTTATGTAGATTTGTTTCGAGTCAAAAACATCAATTTGTCCTCTGATTTTTGCAGCTTCCTTGATTTCGGAATTATAGTGACTGGCCAAAATCGGATGCAGCATCAGTTGATCCTGATAGCTTACAAAAAGTCGGCGGGTAACTCCGTCTTTCGCGAATAATTTTGAGTCGACTGTTTTTGGTCCCGAGGCTTTTTTAATAGTGTCCAAAGGTGGCGGTAAATTAATTTTACCTTGTTCACCCTTCATTTCAAGCTCGTCAGTCACTTGATACAGGTTTTCAAACTCAGCTGCAGTTCTGGCAAAAGATTTCTTTTGCTCGTCAGTACCCTCTATGGTGGTTAGGTCGGTCACGTAAACGATAGCATAAGGGGACTTATTTTTGACTTTTTCAAGCACTAGTTGATGTACATCAAATCCTGGTACGCCCTTAAATTGTTCAACTGTTTTTGAGTCGGTGATAATTTGGATAATGTCCCCTGAAATTTCAGGAGCCATACGATACTTCACGCGAAGATCATAAAAAAAAGCCTCGATATAATCGAGGTTAATTTGTGAAACTAAAAATGCGGTGGCAAAGGCTAAGATGTATCTTAATGATTTGCTGAGAAATTTAAATTTACCAAAAAATCTGGCAAATAAACTGGGAGCTCTTGGGGCTCTCGCGGTTTCCCCCTTATTATTCAAAGTAGATAACGAAGGGGGAAGGCCCACTGAAATTAATTACCAGATGGCTTGCATCCACCCTCAGGACCTGAAGCTTTCGCGGTAGGAACGGGTTGGACTTTTTTAATAAGGTCTTTTTGTGATGTTTCCATTGTAGCTCCTTCTGAGCTGTCTGCATTTACGATTTTTTTTGCTTGGTTTTTCATGCTGTTCCCCTGTTATTTTTATACTCTAGTTAGATCCTTTTCTCAATTATAATTTAAGAAAATTTAATTTTTTCTACAAAGCTCTGAGTCTCATCTGTTACGCCTCTTTTAGGGCCGGTAAGCGGCTACTTTTATAAAATAATATAATAACAGCTAGTAAACTTTTCATTCGAACACAGAAGTTCTCATCAACAAGATGCTTATCCTTATTCTTGTTTCGATGCATAAACATACACCCACCACCACATAGGTTTTTTGCCCAGCAGTCTTGGCAGCCATGTTTTTCAGTCAATGCCTGGCTGTACTCTTCTAATTTTTCACTCCAAATACGGTCACCATGACCAACAACTTCTTTGGATTCACCTGCTAACCAAGGGCAAACGTACATGTTATTTTTGGCATCGATAGACACGTAATTTTTCCCGGCACCACAGAAGTTTTCAACCTTTTGTTGGTTGTCTAAAAGATCAAAATAACTTTTTACATACTTAATTTTCGTTATTTGTTTTTCTCTACCATCGGCATAGGCCTGGCTCATCACTTCAGAAAACCGCGCGACAAATTCTGCATTAATTTCTGGGCTGATTTCCTGGTGGTCGTAGGTAAAATCAAAGAAATCAACATCAAACTGATTATAAAAATGATAGGCAGACATCAGGTCTAAATTCTGCTTTCCAAAAACTCCAGACAAGGTCAATCCACCGATTTCTCCTCTGGCGGCAGACAGTTTTTTAATTCCAGCAACAGCTAAATCGGTAGAACTTGTTTTGTTTTTAGTTGGACGTAAGACATCATTAATCTCCTTGTTGCCATCGATACTAACGGTTATATCCATTTTGAATTTTTTCAAAATTCTAATGACTTCATCAGTGACTAAAGTTCCATTAGTTACAATATTAAATCGTAATGCCACCTTTTTAGGTTCGGCCAAATCAGTCATATAATCTGCAATAATTTCGATAGCAGTTGGGTATAACAATGGTTCGCCACCTAAAAAAGTAATCGCAAACGATTCGTTTTCACTCAACCGATCCATTAAAAATTTAATTTGCGGCAAGGTCTTTTCGATTGAAATTTTGCGAACAGGATCGCCGTAAGTTCCATCTCCGCCTGCCGCGCAGTAAGAGCAATGTAGATTGCAAATTTGAGTTACGTTTAAAGTAATATTCTGGATTTTGTTTTTAATGAATCCCGATTTCAGGGCTGCATTTTGTTCTTGATTCCAATCGTTCAAAGCCAAAAAGGACTGTCTTTCGGCATCGGAAATATTATTTGAAGACAAAGGAGTCTCTTTGCTGGCAGATTCCAGAAAATTCCAGACATTTTGGTCCAGTTCAGCAACTTCTAAGTTTGCCGAATGGAAGCCCACCAAACCCATTTCTGGATGTTTAATGGCTACTATATTGTTTAAGCGTTTCAATTCCATGTTGGTTTCAAAATGATCTTTTTGCCCCTTGTCTAAGCATTAGTGCAAATTCTGTGCAAAGCAAATTGATACCGGCTGGGCAATAGTTTTGATTTTAGTAAGTTATTTCGGATAATTAACAAATGATACCTGCATATTAGTTAAACGGCTTGTGAATTTAATTCAGAAATCCTGTTGGACAGCAACGGCAAAAAAGCTAAGGTGTTCACCTATGCAAGTAAAGTTTAACTATAACAGGCTATCCGAAAAAATATCCAAAACCGTGACCTACGAAAAGGGCGATACTTTATTAGATACAGCTATCAAGAACGATATACCGGCGCCTTATTCTTGTATGGAGGGGATCTGCGAGACTTGTCAGGCAAAAGTCGTAAGTGGAAGAGTCGATTTTCACGATGCGGCCGGATTGACAAAAGCCGGTGGACGAGTATTAACATGCCAGACAAAACCGCATGCTGATGAAACTTTAATCGAGATTCAATATCCATAAAAGGGCGGCGTCTACACCAGCTCTTTTTCAATGATTTTAAGCCATTCAGTCGATTTCGGATCATTAAAAAGCGGTTTGATCTCATCGATAATTTCCGACAGATTTTTAGAGCCAAAATGTTCGATAAAGTGATCCACAATTTTTTCGCTGATAATAAATAGCAGGCCAATTTCTAAGATCTGGTTATTTTTCTTTCCCATTGGAAAGCCAGTTCCGTCAGGAAGTTCGTGATGACTAAAAATTACTTCTTCGATTTCAGACGGTAAAAGCTCGCTTCTTTGGCATAACTCCTTGGTTCTTTCTGTATGTAAAAACACTTCTTTGTATTCTTTGGTGGTCTGATTTTGTTTCGTGTAAATCCATTTTAAATACTGAGTTTTCTTTTGATAAATATAATCCGGCAAGGTCATATCGTGAATCAACGAAGCCAAAACCAAAGTGCGTTCATGTTTTTGTTTATCTTTTATTGGAATCCATTTCAACAATTGGCAGCTGACCAAAGATAAAATCAAACAATGATCACCATATCCATACTTTTCAATTTTGTTGAACTGCTTGATAAGGTTCTTAAAGTTATTATTCAAGTTTAACAAGTACAGGGCGGTGTTTACGCTATTGGAAACACTTTCTGCCGTAGCCGCATCGATAGCTAATTTGTCAGCAAAGTTGCGAAACAGTTCGGCGTGGCCTTTGATGATATCTTGCATTTGGTTTTCACTACACTGTTGCCAAGCTGTTTCAGAAATCACGAACTTTCGATACTCTGAAATGAATTCTTCTGCTTTCAGCGATTCTACATAAAGGCAATCAGCGCCTTTTTGCGAGAATTTGACAAATTCCTGCTCTGTAAAGGTCGATTCCTGTTGTGTCAGTTTAACGTACTTTGCCTCATTGATTTTTATGTATAGAGGAGTATGAATACGTACCATTTTACGCAACAAACTGATCGGAATCGGAATGTAACTAGTCGGCGATACCTCTTCGACTTTTTTCAGTTTACTTTTCATTTTAGCGATCAGCTCTTCGGTTGAAAACGGCTTTAAAGCATGATCAATATTTTTTTGCGTCTTAAAATAGGGATGATCTTCTAGGTAGTTTCCTGAAAGCAATATGAAAGGTGTATTCTTATGTAAAATTTGGGCCTGCTTATGAACGTCTTCGCCATTTCCCATTGGCATATTGAAGTCAGAAACGATGAGATCAAGTTCAGCTTGCAGTTTTAAAATTTGAATAGCTTCAGCTCCGTTTTTCGCTGTAAACAGAGTGCATTCCATATTGGATTCAATGATGAAGGAAAGGACCTCTAACAAATCTTCAGTATCTTCAGCTATAAGTATTTTTAGTTTTCTACTCATCTTTAAATCTTATCGTAATAAACTTTTTTGAAAAGTTCTATCTTAGAAAAAAGTCTTGAAACAGACGAGTCTAGTTTATTTACTTTTACTCCTAGACTAAAATTTGACATCCTAACTATATGTCAATGCGTATAAAATATTGGGGAACTCGAGGTTCATTGCCTTCAGCTCCGATGCCAGAAACATGGTACCAGGATATCGAAAAGCAATTTAATTTGTTTTTTGATAGTGGTCTTAAGGAAAAAGCTCAGATCAAAGAGTTTTTGAAATCCCAAGGAATTGCTTCTGTGGGCGGGTTCGGTGCGGCTACGACTTGCGCCGAGGTAATGTCTGAGAGAACTCAAATTATTGTTGATGGTGGTAGTGGAATTAGAAATTTGGGAGAAAAAATGATGAAAGGTGCTGCCGGTAGGGGCCAGGCCGTCATGCATATTTTTCTAACTCATTTTCATTGGGATCATCTGCTAGGATTGCCGTTTTTTGCACCACACTTTATTCCTGGTAACCGGATTAATTATTATGCGGTTCAGCCCGAACTAGAAGACATTATTAAGATTAAGTTTAGAAAACCTATGTTTCCAGTTCCATTCGAAGCATTATCAGCGGACATTAAATTCCATCGATTGGAACCACGAAAACCGACTTTTATTGAAGACATTAAAATTACTCCTTATCAGTTAGATCATCCGGATGCCTGCTGGGGATTTCGAATGGAAAATGGGGGAAGAGTTTATGCTCATTGTGTGGATACTGAAGGCACCCGCGTAACACGAGAAGCTTTAGGTCCAGACCTTCCACTTTATCAAAATGTTGATTTGATGTATTTTGATGCTCAATACACTCTGCCAGAGTTGGCTGAAAAGGCGAACTGGGGTCATAGTGCGGCCCAATTGGGTTTAGATATTGCCTTAAGAGAAAAAATTAAGTCGGTCATCTTCGGCCATCATGATCCGGGCGCGACAACCGAACAGTTACACGAATTGGGAAAACAAACTAAAGAGTATTATGATTGGAAACGAAAAACGGCTTCTAATAATAATACCATTTTACCCGAAGTTTTATGGCAATATGGCTATGACGGCCTAGAAGTTGATCTCGATAAACTGTAAATCTATCCTGGTTCACAGATTTGGTTAAGGTTCGAAGTTTTTTCTGAAAACAAGTTCAAATTCCTTTGTTTCCATTTCATCTTCAGGATCAGACTCTTTGGATTTTTTTACTGTTTCGGCTTCGGCCGGGACTTCTAAAGATATTTTTTTAAGAGTCACAGCTTCAGGCCAAGTAAAGGATTGCGGTATCGCTGATTCATTAAAGCTACTTAAATATTGAATCCATATCGGCAAAGCGCCCGAAGCACCAGTCAATCCATGCGATTGATTGTCATCAAATCCTACCCAAGTAACCACCGTTTTATTGGGAGTTGCTCCGGCATACCAGGCATCCTTGTAGTTAGAAGTAGTGCCGGTTTTTCCAGCGCTGTCGGTTTTAATATTACTAAAGTGCACGGCCTTACCAGTGCCGGTAATATTATTTTGGCGAAGCATTCCCAATAACATCGAGGCGGCCTCGGGATTGACTACTTGTACTTGGCTGGGCTGAAAGTGATAGATAACTTGTCCACTGGGATGTACAACACTGCTAATAAAACTGGGATCACTAGATAATCCCATCTGCGCGAAAGTCGAATAAACTTTTACGACTTCTATTGGCATCATTTCAAAAGCCCCCAAGCTAACCGATGGAACTTCTTTGAGTTCGGAATCCACACCCAGTCGGTGCGCCAGTTCAATCAAAGACTTTAATCCCAATTCCATTCCTAACTTAGCTGTAGAGACATTTAAACTATTAGTTAAAGCAAAAAAAAGCGGAATGTCCTTATAGTATTTCTTTCCGTAATTTTCTGGACTCCACTTTTGATTTTGGTAAGAAAAGGTCACCGGTTGATCGCTAATGGTAGAAAGGGGATTGTATTTATTGTCGTTTTCAATTCCTAATTCCAAGGCTTTTAAATAAACGATGGGCTTAAATATACTTCCGACCTGTCGTTTAGAATCAATGGCGCGATTAAACTGAGTCATCTTAAAACTTTTACCGCCAACAACAGCTTCGATCATCTGATGTTTATTATTTAAGGATAACAAAAACGACTCTAAAGTTTTTGCAGCTAATTTTGCGGGTAATTTTTTCTGCAGAAGATCTAATCCATTTTGAACGGACAATTGCGCAAATCTTTGCGCCTCCAAACTTAGGCCAGTGTAAATATCCGAGCCTTCGGCCTGAATGCCAAGGCGC
>JAYSSX010000005.1:0-1891 GCA_043720315.1 Pseudobdellovibrionaceae bacterium
CCGTAAAAGGTTGTTCAGCTGATCTATGCGTTGGTAGTACCGTATATCCAATAAGTGAAGGACGAGCTGGGACTAGCGCTATCGTTGTGGGAATCGAAAGCAATGGTAATTATATATTAGAATTTAATTCCGATTTAGCGGTTGGCGGTGGTTGGGGTCGTGGCAGTTTAGCTGCGGCTAGAGGTTGCGTAGAAGGTTTATGTGTTGGCAAAACAGTCGTTGCCACTAACGGTGAACGCGCTTGGACAAGCGCTGTTATAATCGCTATTGATCCATCTGGTTTATTCACTTTGAAGTTACTGCTGATGATGCCGTTGGCAGTGGTTGGGGTCGCGCCAGCCTAGCAGCAACAGAAGGTTGTATCGAGGATCTTTGTGTGGGTGAAACTGTCCTTCCTACGGAAGTTACCCGAATAGGAACCTTGAGCACTGTTATCGCTGTTGAATCTAGCGGTACTTATGTTTTGAAGTTTGAAGAAGATAAAGCTGTAGGTGGTAATTGGGGTCGTAGTATTCTTGCTAAAGGTACGGGCTGTAGTGGAAGTGGAATTTGTATTGGTCAATCAGTTACTGCAACGTCCGGAGGACGAGTAGGAACCACGGCGACTATTTTAGGTTTTGATCCAAATGAAAAATATATTTTAAAATTCGATTCTGACGGTGCAGTAGGTGCCGGTTGGGCTCAAAACGATTTCACACTTAATTAACAACTTAAACAAAGGAAATGATATGAAAATGTTATTAACAACAATGATACTATTAGCTTCTGTAAGTTCGTTCGCACAATCAAATGAAAATAATGGACCACAGATCGAGCCAGGACTACCCACTCAGTTGGAAGAATCTTCTAATGAAGCGATTGATGCTTTATTACTAGCAAAGTCCGCACACATTTCGCAATTTAGAAAATCTGGAAATACGACTATGTCCGTTTCAAGACAAAATTTGGCTCCGGGCAAAACGATGTTTGTGTTTACAAGACAACATTGCAGCAACGGTGGCATCATTGGTCATCTTTGTTTAGGTGGATCTACTTTAGTTGTGAACATTGATGAAGTTCAAACAGGTTCAATCGTAAAAACAACAGCCTCTAGTAACATTTTATTTATTAAATAGTATTCGCCCGGCGATATAAAACAAAAAGACCGCTTTTTACGCGGTCTCTTTGTTTTGAATTTAATTTATTGAAACTATCTTGCGATCTTACGTTTATCTAATCCGTACTTTTCAACCTTCATAATTAAACCAGCTCGGGAAATACCCAATTCCTTAGCTAATTTAGATTTATTCCAGCCTGTACGTCGTAGACCTTCGCGGATCATGTCACGTTCTAAGTCTTCCAAAGCATCTTTTAATTTACCTTGTAGACGTGCACCTTGAACTTTGGATTTCTCACCGATTTCTAAAATTTTAGGTGAAAGCATTTCCGGCATAATTTTCGTTTCATCACCAGCCAAAACCACTAATCTTTCCATTTCATTTTGCAATTCTCGAACGTTACCTGGCCAAGGATAATCATAAAGTTTTTCTAAAGCACGCTTAGTTAAAACTCTTTTTTCTGGTAAATTTTCTGAAGATTTACCCATGAAATATTCTGCCAATAAAGGAATGTCTTCTTTACGCTCGCGCAAAGGAGGTACTCTTAAGTTGATTACATTTAAGCGGTAGTACAGATCTTCTCGGAAAGTACCTTGTTCGACCATCTCTTTTAAATTCTTATTTGTTGCCGCCACGATACGGACGTCCACTTTTCTAATTTCAGTAGCACCTACTGGAATGAAAGTTCCTTCTTGTAACACACGAAGTAATTTAACCTGCATAGTCGGAGAAGTATCCCCGATCTCATCCAAGAAAAAAGTTCCTTTGTCGGCCATCTCAAAAAGACCTTTTTT
>JAYSSX010000006.1:0-2020 GCA_043720315.1 Pseudobdellovibrionaceae bacterium
TTTAAAATTACGTGAACCTTTTAAAGGTGATGAAATAGAATTCGAACCCTTTTCGGATCGAACGGCACAGAAAATAGTGGCCCAGCTAAATCAATAAGGACAGTGTCTACAGTTATTGCCGCAGCAGTAACCTTTTTTTAGGTGATACGTTTCGGTGAATACCATAAGTCCGTCTTCGTAATAAAAATCTTCGCTCTCAACCAGGGGCAATGCTGGTTGTGTCTTTTGATTACAAAGGCAAACTTCGGTAGGGTTTGACCCGGTTAAAGTTAGCGGTTGACCACAGTTTTTACAGATATTCATAAGCACTGTATAAAGGCATCGACAGGATATGTAAAGTCGCAAATTCATTGCCTAGTAAGGAAACCATCGGCATACTTCCAAAATATGTCATACACTATTATTACATCTGAACGTTCTCCTTTTGGCCGTATCTGCCGAATGTTTATGGCAGCTCATAAAATTGATTTTGAATTGCGAATTCTGAATATAGTCGATAGCAAACAAGATGCAGACGCTTTATCCCTGGAAACGCCTATTAATAAAATTCCAATATTAGTTATTGATGGTGATCAGAAGATTTTTGATTCACGCGTAATTATCAATTACCTGGTCAAAAAATATAACCTGCCACCTTTGACCCTCGACCAAGAGAACTATGTCTCAGTCGTTTACAGCTGCCTTGACGTTTCGGTAATACTGTTTTTGATGAAACAATCTGGATATGATTTAGAAGCGCAGAATCTATATATTACTCGACAAAAGGAAAGAATCCCTGCCAATTTAGAATTTTTGAAATCATGGATGATAAGTTTGAATCCCGAAAATCTTACAGATTGGAACTACGCTTCGATGAGCCTTTATAGTTTTCTTTACTGGGCAAAAATGCGTGCGCGGTCGGTTGATTTTGAAAAATATCCGCACTTTGAAACTTTTTTGGAAAAATTCGCCCATGCCCCTGGCGTGAATGAATCCGGTTTTAAGAACTAGTTAGTTTCAGCATATTTTTTAAAATTATTCAATATGGCCTGCCAGCCACCTTTTTGCATTTCAATCGAGTTCTGAGTTTCCGCATCAAAGACTGTTGTTATTCTGGTATTGCCTTCCACATTTTCAAAAGTAGTAGTTACATGTCTTCCATCAGCCATTGCATAACCAATTTTTTTCTGATCAACCACCGCATCGTAAATCGCTTCAAAATCAAATCCAAAACTGCCATCTTTGGCTTCCATTCTTGACTTCATTTTTCCACCGACACGCAAATCATTTTCTGATTTAGGGCAATGCCAATCATCAGAGGCAAAATTCCATTCAGTAATGTGTTTTGGTAAAGTCCAATAGTCCCAAACTTTTTTTATACTTGCATCAACTATGGCAACAATGGTGACTTTTTGAAAACTCATTAAAGAACCCCTTCTTAAATATCAAACTGGAAAATTTTCATAAATTCCTAGCTAGATAATTATCGTAGCTTAACAACTAAAAAAGTCTACCCGTTTTGATTTTGTCGCGATCTCAACTTGCGTCGGACTTTCGATCAGACTATGGTCAGGAAATGAACTAAGAGGTAATCAATGAGCACTGAAAAGATCGGCCTAAGCGCAATATTCGGCAAAGATAAAATGACGGAATTTATGGAAGAGTCTTGGCCCAAACAGCCCTGTTTCATAGCTGAAACAAGTGACTCCCTTCGATCGATGTTAAATTTTCCATTTCTTCAGTCTCTTGAAGTATTGTTGCAAATCTGGAGCAAACCAGTGCAAGTCCATCTGCCGGACGTGTCTGACGAGTCTAGCTCGATCGACGTAAACGCGAAAGATGCAGGCAAACTTTTTTCAAATGGTATGGCACTGTTATTTAATAATGCTCAAACCCTTAGCCCCGAACTTGAAAACTGGTTAAAAGTTCTTGCCAAAGATTTAGGCCTGCCCACTTCGACTTACGGTCGTTGTATCGTTTACGCGACTCCCGATGGTAACGGTACGGCTGCGCATTTTGATCAAAATATAAATTTTGTTTT
>JAYSSX010000007.1:0-2642 GCA_043720315.1 Pseudobdellovibrionaceae bacterium
TATGACAATGCCACAGCGAATCATTGAGCAACTGAGCTAACTTTTATTGCGGCCTAAATTAATTTGCAGAATAATCATTTGATCGTTCTCTAGGAGAGAAGTTATTAAAAATTCAGTTTTTTATTTTGTAGTTACTTTTCTTATTTCTTCTGTTGGTTTATCCTATTTTGGAAATGGTCCAGTCGATTCCCCATCGGAAATGAATGACATCAAATTTAGTGATTATAAAGATTTTACGAAAACCTGGCATTTAATAACTGTTCGTTATCGAACCGACAGTAAAGAACTTCGATTCACTTACGCAAATGATCTTGCTTGGAAGCAAATGAACAGTAGTCAACCCATCTATTCCGACGGAGCCGTATTTGCAAAAGTCGGCATGATTACTGAAAAAGACCCTGCCTTTTCTAGTTCAGAAGTGCCCTCAGGGACGAAACGATTTCAATACATGGTTCGGAATGAAAAAAAGTATAAGGCTACTAATGGCTGGGGTTATGCTTTGTTTGATGACAAGGGAAATATTTTTAATGAAGATATTAAACAAAAAACTTTGGCCTGTGCTGCCTGCCACAATATGGTTCCAGAAAGAAATTATGTTTTTTCTAGGCCAATGAACTTAAATTTTGATTCGAGTTTTCTAGATATAAAACACCACCCAACCAATACAGGCATCACTTTTGAGCTGAAACCTAAAGCCTTCTTTGCAGTTTCATTTCAAAAAAACTTAAATGTAGAATCTAGTTCTGTCAGTTCGTTAGAAGGAAATTTAAAAAAGAACTATTTTTCGGGGACACTTGATGAAGTAGTTCCATTGTTACTTGAAAACAGCAAAAAGGAACGTCAGGCATCGACACTTTATATAGACGAAAAAAATTTTTCGATTGTTAAACCAGATATAGAATCAGGTAAGTGTCTTGAAAGTCAGATCGGTTATAAAGTCATAATATATTTTAAAGGAAGCAAAGTGCGCGACGCTTCGATTTGTAATTAATTTAGGTTGATAAAAAAATTGAGTGTTTCTGCCAGCAATTTTGGTTTTTCCCACATGGGGAAGTGCCCAGTTTGCAAAGCCATGAGGTTTCTGCCAGGGAATTCTTTTTTTATTCGTGCAATCGATTGCTGTGGGTTCAATTTATCCTTTAATAAAATGACATCTAATACTGGAAAAGAAAAATGAGTTTTTGCTAAAGTATTGATTGAAGAATTGAAATCCCAAGTAGTTGGATTAAAATATTTTGAAAGGGAGTCCGAAAGATGGGGGCGAAGATACTCGTATACTAAGTATTGCCTATCCTTAGCATTTAGAAGGTCAAGATAGTTTTCTCCATAGTAAAAAAAAACTGATTGTCCACGAGCAAGGGTCCTACGCAAGTATTCTTTATCTTGATTTTCTTTTAAGTAAGGTAAACGACCATAAAGTTCTTCAATGTTTTGAAATTTTAGTCCGCCGCCTAGTCTAACAAATCCTCGAATTCTGTCTCTGTGATTCAGCACGAGTACTCCGCCAATATGAGTGCCCCAGTCATGGCCTACTACGTAAAATTTTTCAATCTTTAATGTATCCATTAATTGGATAATTTGATTGGAAATGTGCAACCAATTGAAGTTGTCATCCCTGTCTTCGGATCGGCCATAGCCCTTCATATCCAAAAAAATGTATTTTAAAGCAGGATCAAGGTGGGAAATAAGCGGCGTCCACGAATACCAACTTTCGGGATAGCCATGCAAGAAAAGTACGGTCTTGCCTTTGGGATTTCCCCCAGAAACAAAATGCCAACGAACTCCTTCAACTTCAATAAATTGGTGCCTAAAATAGGAGTCAATTTGGACAAAATTAGATTCCAGTTTTGCGATTGATGATTCATCGCCGCTTTTAGGCAGACTTTGGCAACTGGCTAGTAATAGTAGACTTAAAAATAAGACACACTTCATTTGGACAGTATTAACTATTTGAATGCTTATCTCAATTAGAATAATCTCAATATTACGGAATGAATAAATTTATAAATGCAAAATCCATAGTAATTGGTATCTGGATAGTTTATCTCGGCATTTTCTTTTTAGATTTTAATTTTTTTCCAATTCTAAAATTTGACCTCTATTCACGAGTGTCTGAGTTTAATATAAAAAAAAGCGTGTTTATGGCAAGGCCAAAAGGAAAAATTGATTTTAGCGAAGATATTTCATCGCAATTTACATTTTCGGCGCCTTGGAAATTTTCAGTAACTATGAGAATAATTCTACGGGAGCACCCGGAAAAATTGGATAAAATTCTAAGGGATCGTTTAATTGAAATAAATAAGCTGGGCGAAAATAAATATTCAGGTGTTCAGTACATTTCCATTTTGGAAAATGTGGAAACTCAATTGGCGCAGGTTGAAATTGAATAAGAAAGAATTTGTTTTTTATTACGGATTTTTTATTTTATTGTCAATTTTTTATTACGACCAAATTTTAAAATTTAATCCAAGTTTTTCACCGAAATCTTTCTATTATCCAAACGGAATTTTTTCTTTAATTCCATATGAATTTTATTTAAAATTATTTTTTGCCTCAAAGGTATTGATTTTAAGTTTATTGGTCTTTTCCTTCTTAAAGATTCGAAAGTTTGCTGAAAGCAAATGGGTCATAGGCCTATTTTT
>JAYSSX010000008.1:0-7852 GCA_043720315.1 Pseudobdellovibrionaceae bacterium
GTCAGCTTCGATTTCATTATGTAAACAAAAACTCGGGTTGTCCACAAACAAAATATATTATGATACATTAAGAAACAAAGTTATTTTTTTTTAAACAATGCTTCGGCAGCCGCTCGCAGTTGTGCTGCCTTGTCAATGACAGCACTTCGATCAACTGCAAATGCAAAATGGTCGCAGAAGTTAGCACGATCTTTTTCCTTAACTACATCGGCGATTGGTTCTTTGCATTCATTATATGCCTTGGGGTCATAGTGAATACAATTCTTACAGGCATGCATATCAGCCTTGCAAAAAGGGCACTCGTCACGCCGCCCGATCAACTGACCGGCCTTCACACCAAGATCCTTCTGACAGCTAAAACACAAAGCCGGCATTACTCTTTATCCATCATAGGTTTTTTGTTTAAGTGATGATGAGCCTCAATAGTACGAATAGTTCCTGTTTGTGAACGCATCACTACAGAGTAAGTTTTAGCCTGGCGCCCTGGCAAAATCTTTACTCCCTTTAACAATGGACCATCGGTAATTCCTGTGGCACAAAATAAAACCGAACCACTGGCTAAATCTTCGATCGTGTATTTACGATTAACATCGGTAATACCCATTTTTCGAGCCCTGGCAATTTCTTCGTCATTTCGAAATTTAAGACGACCTTGAAAATCCCCACCTAAACATTGCATCGCCGCCGCTGAAATAACTCCTTCAGGTGCGCCGCCAATTCCAATCAACATATCTATTCCTGAGTCAGGCCAACCGGAAGCGACAGCTGCAGAAACATCCCCGTCTCCGATTAATTGAATTCTTGCTCCTGAAGCGCGAACTTCAGCAATTAAAGCCGCGTGCCGAGGGCGATCCAAAATAACGACAGTTAAATCTTGAACTGGTTTATTAAGGGCCTTTGCAACCCGCTTCATGTTTTCAGTGGCACTCAAGTCAATATCAATGCATCCTTTAGCCGCTGGCCCGCAGGCAATCTTATCCATGTAGGTATCAGGAGCATGTAGGAAATTTCCTTTTTGAGCCGCGGCGATAACACTGATTGCACCGACCCCACCATTAGCGCAAATCGTAGTTCCTTCCAAAGGATCCAAAGCAATATCTATTTGCGGAGAGTCTTCTTTTTTCATTCCGACTTTTTCACCAATAAAAAGCATTGGTGCTTCGTCACGCTCGCCTTCACCGATGACGACAGTTCCGTCGATTCGAACTTGGTCGAATGCTTTTCTCATCGCATCGACGGCCGCCTTGTCAGCAGCTTTTTCATCGCCTCTTCCCATTAAAGTTGAACAAGCAAGGGCTGCACTTTCAGTGATTCTTACAAATTCCATGGCCAGGTTTCGGTCCATACTTCCCTTTCAATGATATCCAAAATGTTTTGCGGATATTTTGCGATCTTTAAATTTTCATCCAACCCAACGTGCACGGTTTTGCATTTTGCGGCAACCTCTTGTTTGGAAACGTTATAAATAAGGTAATCGATAAAAACTCTTAGCCGTTCCCTATGCACTTGTAAATAGACATCAATCTGATCATTAAATTTTAGCGGCTTGATATGCTGCACTTCTGTCGAAATCACCGCAAGCATAGATGCAGCTTTGACGTCGTGATCAGTAATAATTCCTTTTTCAATAGCCCAGGCCACGCGTGCTTCTTCACAAAACAGCAAGTAACGACCATGATGAACAATGTTCATTGGGTCGGCTTCATAAAAATGGATCAGTCTTTTATATTTAAATTTTTCTGCTAAACCAAATTCCAGAACCGGGTCACTCATTAAACGGACCTTTTTAAAATTTCTTTGATTTCAGAAATTTCGCCTTGGTCTTCCGGCAGCAACTGATGTAACCGATCGACCCAACTAGCTCCAACGGAAACCTTAGGCTGTTTGGTAGTAAAATCCAAACCCTTCGTATCCTGAGTAAAGAGAAACTCCAACATCTGTGTTCCATAGCCTGTGCCTACTTTTACAGTCGACAATGACTTTCGAATTTTCGAACGTTCGCCATTGGAGATAAATAATATATGATCGTATTCGAACAATACCTGAGTAATCTTTTGATCCTGTTTCCAAATAAAAATATTAGTATCAAACGGGCCATGAACCCAGGTGGACGCCTGCATTTCGATTTCAAGATGACTAGAATCTAAAAAATTCAAATTATTTTTTATAATGAAGTCTTTAACCGACTGTTCAATTTTTAATCGACCTTCGGTAGAGATAGAATCTAAAGCAAAGCCAATCGTTTCCGGTTTCATTCGGATCACTTTTAGTTTCAGTGGAATATTTTCAGGTACATTTTCAATTTCCAAAAACAGGTCATGAATTTGACCGATTTTTACCGAGTTCGGTTTCAGATGATTAGGAATAATAAGACCAGAGAAACTGATATCAAATATGGGTGAATAAACTTTGCGATCCCACATCAACTGAATACCTGTCAGCGGAGCCATTTTATTTTGGCCGTTCGCCATAAACATGCGAGGTAACTTGGTTATTAATTCTGGCTTTTCAAAGTTATACATTTTAACGAGTTCCTTTGGCCTGGTATTTTTGTTCAAGATTTTCCCGAAGTAAAGCGGCCATATGCTGCATAATTCCTTCGACGAGGATTGTAGCAAACCAGCCAGGAACTTTGTGATTTTTATCGTGAAAAGCGGCCTGATAATAGATAAATGTCCCAGTGCGTCTAGCAGCAAGAAGGTCAAATAGCAGGGCTTTCCCCTTATAACCCTTTAGAAAACCATTTTTGACTTCAAAATCAACAGAACTGGAGTCAGCAGATTCCTGGGGCCGCATCAACAACTCAATGTTAATTTCGCGTTTTGCTATCTGAATCTTTAATTTCAAAACCGAATCGGAAAAATGTGCCTCATTTATAAGCTCAATCGATCGATAGGTCTGTACATCAGTGATACTTTTAATGATTTGCGACCGCTCGACTTCGATTTTTCCAGCCCCTTTGAATGACCAATTATGATCTTTCTCAGTGACTGAAACTAAAATTTTACGCTTTTCGTCGATAGCTTGTAACGACTCCGGTTTCGTTATCCAATCAGGAAGCGCTTTCAGATTTTCAGGACTCAGGTGGATACCTTCGGCAAAACATTTGTAGCAAAACACCCCGATCCAAAGGCATATCAAAAATAAAGATCTAAAAAAAACGGAAGCTTTCATAATTAGAAAAATCATGTCATACTTTGCGAATGAATCCTACCCCTTGGCAAAAAAAATTACCGCTTTGGATTACACTCAGTCGAATCATATCAGTTTTTCCAATTGTGCTGCTACTGTCTGTAGGCAAAGTTTCTTTTCACTTGGCTGCCGCCTTATTTTTTATCATTGCCTCTATTACTGATTATTATGACGGCTACTACGCTCGCAAATTTAATGCGATTTCAAATTTAGGTAAATTTTTGGATCCGATCGCTGATAAGGTTTTAGTAACTAGTGTTTTAGTAATGTTATCGGCCCAACAAAAAATTGATCCCTATATGGTAATGATTATTTTGGCTAGGGACACTATTATCAGTGGAATTCGGTCAGTGGCTGCTGCAGACAATGTTGTCATTGATGCTAAACCAACGGGCAAATGGAAAACCGCCTTGCAAATGATAGCTATTCCCTGTGTGATGATAGGCGAATATGCCTTCGGAATACCTTTCGATAAAATTGGTAATGTGGTTTTGTGGGTCAGCGTGATTTTAAGTGTTGTTAGTGGGGTTCAGTATTACTTGATTTATCTTCGATCTCGTAAGAACGCTTCATCATAGCATCACCAAAATAGAGACCGACTCCGAATGCCGCTACCCCAAGTCCGACAAATAGAGACCATTTTAATATCAATAAGATCAAAGTTTTACGCATTTGTTGATCTTAAATTAAGCTAAGTATTTCAGCAATATAATATCGTTGACATTGGAATTGAGCTTTTGTAATTTAGCCACCTGCTTATATGGCAATTGCGGGAGTAGCTCAGTTGATAGAGCGATGCCTTGCCAAGGCATAGGTCGCGGGTTTGAATCCCGTCTCCCGCTCCAAATTTCTTTTTGAAATTTGGGCTTGGTCCCGCAGATTTTAAAATGTCATAAATCCTAAATAGTTGAAAACACAAGAACGAAAAAATAAGAACCACGAGTTTTAATATCTATGTTTCATGAAATTTCAGCAGATTTCAAAGTCAGATGATAAATTGATGACCGATAGATGACAGGGTTTTGTAGCATTGTTGTCTAAATGGTCCTTGTTTTTATTTTCTGAATTTTGCGACAGGGAAACGGTGATCAAACTTTTTACCTTGTTGATAATCATTCACACTGTTCGAGATTCTAGAAAACTTATGTCAACAATGCTTAGTCGCGAATGCCTGAGTGTTGTTGTTTCGATTTTTAAATTTGTGCTCTGATTTCAATAACTCACAAATTTTGACCAAATCGAAAAATCAGAGTCAGTAAGATGATATATAGGTTTTCTTTTGTCTGTATAGGTTCTAATCTTTGCGCTTGATTTTCCAATAATTACTGTATATACTGAAAATAATGAAAATTCGATTTGAATGGGATAATAAAAAGGCTGCTGCAAACTTAAAGAAACATCATATTTCTTTCGATCTGGCGATTACAGTATTTGATGATCCAAGCGCTTTAATTGCAGAAGATCCAAAACATTCCAAAGTCGAAAATAGAGAATGGATTATTGGTTTGTCAGATAAAGGCGTGTTGGTCGTCATTTTCACAAAAAGAATGAGTGGTCGGTCTTATCGATTAATCAGTGCTCGCAAAGCTAACCGCAAAGAAAGGACCCTTTATGAAGAATTCAAAAAACTTTCCCTTTGATAAGGCCAGAAGAATCACTTCGCAAGAGGTGACTTCTGCACGAAAAGCCATTGAAGAAAAAACTGGTAAAAAACGCCCCTCGCGTGGGCGCCCAGCTAAGTCTGAAGAAGACAAATTTGTCGCGACGTCAATTCGACTTCATCCAAAAGTGATTGAGTGGGCAAAGAAGGAAGCGAAAAAACAGGGCGTTGGGTATCAAACAATTATTAATGAGATCTTGCTAGCGAAGGCTGTTTGATAGGGCGCACACTGATGCCGGCTTTTATGTGCAGCTATTGGTACATAAAGGCAGGGTTACCGTTCGGTCCCAGTTTCCAAGTTTAGTGGAAAAATGAATCAGCTAGAATGTCGGCAATCATATGCGCTAGATAAGGGGCTGCTAAAGACTTAGTTCTGATGTAAGTCAATCCAAGAACTAACCCCACAATTCCTATGTAGGCCTGAAATAAAATTGGCAAATCCCAGTGCCCCAGTCCAAAAGCAATTGAAACAATCAAGATACCGAACCAAGATTTTCTGAAGATCAAAAGGGCAGCGGAAAACAATATGCCGCGATAAATGACCTCTTCCGCACCATTTGAAAAAATATTCCCAATGGCGCCTGTGGTCGCAAATTGCGGCGAGTATGTCATCCCAAAATAGAGAGCTACCGGTATCGTTATTGCGAAAATAAATAAGCCAGAAATGATTCCATACTGAACCGACGCTTTAGGATCTCTAAGTAGATAAAACCCATCAATTCTCCTCATCTTGCGAAGTAATGCAAAAAGGGAAAACAGAAAAAAGGCCTCGAGAACTATCAGTCCATGGTTTATCAAAACTCTTTCTTCATTCCCAATGTCGGCACTCTGAAAAATAAATCGTCGTATTTTCATTATCAAATAGAAGCGAAGAAAGGCCCATAGCCCAAATAAACATAGAGGAGCAACAAAGGTGCCGAATCTTCGAAAGGAATTCATCCTTTTAAATTATCTTAAATAGATGGCTATGTCATCATTTGGCCAGAAACGGAATGGTTTAAAACCCCATGCAAAATGCACAACTCAACGATTCCTGATTTTAGACCGTCTGTCCGCAATTGCGAACACCCCTATTTTTTACGTACAGCAGTTAATTGATTGAAACTACGAAACAATTTAAAAATCACTGTCCGTAGTTCCGTACAAAACTTTTTTTAAAAATTAGTATTTAATTTAGGAAATTTTTAAATCTGCAAATATTCCAGCAAATTAACTCTATTTCAGAATTTCTGCACACGTCTTGGAATAATAGATCATCGTGGAGACTCAAAAAACAAACAATACAAAAAAACAGGAGCTTAAATAAATGAAAAAAGACAAATGCGAACCCGTTCACTCAGAACGAGTTCAAAAATTAATTGAGCAATTCAAAATAAGAACAATCGACCGCCAAAAAATCAGCGACAAAGAATTTTCAGAATATTTCGCGATGAACCAGCTTAAGGATCTCTCGCTAGAAGAGCTTAATTCATTCCAGCAATTTCTGAATCAAGAAGAAAAAACGCGCAAGATTCGTCGTGTTAAATAAGACCCAAAATCAACCAATTCAGCAATAGAAACTAAACCCAAATCAACTTGATTTTAGAGGTATAAATGTCAAAAATACTTTTATCTGGAATTGATAAAAGAGAGTCCCAGTTCTTTGAAAATCGAATAGTCTGTGAATGGTTATCATCTGCTCAAGCTGCGAATTATTTAGGGATCAGTGAGAATGCGCTTCGTATAATGGTTTATAGAAGGCAGATCAAATTTTCTAAATTAGGTCGCAGATTGAGATTTCGTATACAAGATATTTTAGCTCTTTTTGAAAGAGGCATTTAAATGATTAAAACGTATATGAAAGACGATAAAAAATTATATGAAGTTTATGTTGCTGAAAGAGATCTGAATAAGAGATTAATTTCACGAAGAAAACGCGGAATATCTTCAGAGCGCGAAGCGCGGCAAATCGAATTTAATTTCAAAACCGAACTTAAATTGACGGCCCAGCAAAAGCCAATATTGACTTGGGCCAGCTGGAAAGTTGAAGTTTTGAAACGAGTGAAAATGAAATTCAAAAATGCCACGCTTCAAAATTATGAAAGTTATTTAAAAAAATGGGTGCCACCAAGTTGGGATCCATTGCAACTAACTGAATTAAAATCCGAAGATATTTACAATGCCATTGAGCTTTCAGGGTCTGGATTAAGTTCTATTTCAAAACATACTTTTTTAAAAATTCTAAAACGAATATTTCAAGAAGCTGTTGAAAGTGGCCACTTGCTTTCGAACCCTGCCAAAGGCATCAGCGTTAAAGTCCCAGAATCATCTAAAAAAGTATTAACAACCAAAGAAGTCGAAATGCTTTTGAGGTCAGCTAAAGAAGCAAATCATCGATTTTATCCGATTTGGTGCTTTGCTGTGAAAACGGGGATGCGATCTGGCGAAATGTATGCGCTTTTATGGAGTGATATTGATTTTGAACGAAGATTAATTTCAGTTAATAAACAATGGACCAAAAAAGACGGAACAACTCATACCAAAACTGGTGACAATAGATTGGTGCCGATCAGCAACGATTTGCTAAGTTTCTTATGGGAACTTAAAAATTCAGCGCCTGATGAGCCTAATGTATTGCCACATTTAACCGAATGGACCCACGGCGAACAAGCCAAGGTACTTAGTGAGTTCTGCTATGCGATTGGAATTACAACAGTGAAATTTCATGACCTACGCGCAACTTTTATTACCAATATGCTTTCGCAAGGTGTGGCGTTGGTTAAAGTGATGTCGATCGTTGGCCATAAAAAAATGGAAACGACCGATATTTATTTGCGTTTGGCTGGTGTCGATATTCGCGGTGCCACTGAAGCCCTTAGTTATTCAGTGCCTGTGGATGTAGAAAGGGCGCAAGTTATTCCAATCCAATTTGGTTCTAAGAATTAATATGATCGATGATGACTCCAGGACTATGAAAACTAACAAAATCAGTGGGTTACGGCAAAACCGTCTCCCGCTCCA
>JAYSSX010000009.1:0-3414 GCA_043720315.1 Pseudobdellovibrionaceae bacterium
CAAACCCGGATAGCATGCGCGCGTTGATCGACAATGTGAATATCATCAAAACAACAGGCAAAAAAATTGGTGTCTTTGGGCAAATGTTAGAATTAGGTTCAATGTCCCCTGCTTTGCATCGGGAATTAGGCGAAAGCGTGGGTCGCGCCGGATTTTCGCAAGTTTGGTTTTTTGGTCAAGACTGGGAATCTTTTGAAAAAGGCCTTATGCATGTGGGTTATCGTAGTAATGTGTTGTTGACCGAAGACTTTGAAGAGCGAATTGCCGAACAAATTGCAGTTGGTTTATCGTCCGAAGATATTGTTTTGGTCAAAGGCTCTCGCGGCATGAAAATGGAAAGATTTTTGCGATTTGTGCACCCTTTGGAGTTTTCAGAAAAAGCTTAATAATTTCAAATAGTTATAAATTTTTACTTGCAATTGTTTTCCCGAATGTGATACATCCAATCTTCACACCTTATAGAGAGAAGAGACGATGCTGTATCAGTTGCTGTATTCTTTGGCAGATCAATTATCTGCATTTAATGTTTTTAGATATATCACTGTAAGAACCTTTATTTCCTTCTTCACAGCTTTTTTGCTGTGTTGGATGTGGGGACCTTATTTTATTCGTCGCCTAAAGGAAAATCAAATCGGACAAAGAATCCGAGAAGATGGTCCGCAGTCGCATCAGAAAAAAGCCGGCACTCCGACAATGGGCGGTGGACTAATTTTGATGAGTACCTTGGTGCCGTGCTTGTTATGGGTTGATATTTTGAATCCATTTGTTTGGGGCACTCTTGCTGTGACCTGGGGATTCGGCGCTATCGGTTACATCGATGATTGGTTGAAGGTAAGTAGGAAAAACACCAAAGGTCTTTCTGGAAAAGTTCGTTTATTTTTCGAATTTTTTATTTCAGCAATGGTGGTTTTTGTATTAATCCGATGGTTTAATTTTTCAACTGCCTTGCATATTCCTTTCTTTAAAAATCTTTCCGTAGATTTAGGATATTTTTATATAGCTTTTGCATCGCTAGTCATCGTAGGTACCGCAAACGCCGTGAATTTGACCGACGGATTAGATGGTCTGGCCATTGTTCCGGTTATTATGGCGGCAGCCACTTTAGGTTTATTTGCTTATTTAGCTGGTCACTTTACTTTGTCTAGCTATTTACAAATTCCGCATGTTTCTGGTGCAGGAGAATTAACTCCTATCGCGGCCAGTATCGTTGCCGCTGGTCTTGGGTTTTTGTGGTTTAATACTTACCCGGCACAAGTTTTTATGGGCGATGTGGGAAGTTTAAGTTTAGGTGGGTTTTTAGGAATTATGTCCGTATTTACCCATAATGAATTGCTGATGATTCTACTAGGTGGAGTTTTTGTTGTTGAAGCGTTATCAGTTATTACCCAGGTAATTTCTTTCAAGCTGACAGGAAAACGAATTTTTAAAATGGCGCCTATCCATCATCATTTTGAATTGAAAGGGCTTTCAGAGACGAAAATTATAGTTCGTTTTTGGATCATTTCAATTCTATTAGCGATTCTCAGTTTAAGTACTTTGAAATTAAGATAATAATAAACGACTGCATTTACAGGACTAAAAATTAGCGAAGAAGGAATAACAATGTTTACCGATGTTTCAGAATTAAAAGATAAGAAAATATTAGTGGTCGGTTTAGGAAAATCAGGGGTTTCATTAGCTCATTTTTTAACTAAACACGAAGCTATCGTTACGGTGACTGATCACAAATCTAAACCCGAACTTTCAGCTCAGCTAGAATTATTGGGCGATTTGCCTATTAAGTATGATCTTGGCGGTCACAGTCCCAAGACGTTTTTAACCCAAGATCTAGTTATCCTTTCGCCAGGGATTCCTTCGGCATTGAAGATTTTTGAATATGCCCGAAGCCAAGGGATCAAAATCACCGGTGAGTTTGAGTTTGCTTCGCAATTTATTAAAGAACCCATCATTGCTTTAACGGGCACTAATGGAAAAACGACAGCGGCCAGATTGATTGAAGCTTTTCTTAGGGAATCAGGAGTTAAAACTTGGTTGGGTGGAGCCGTTGGAAAACCTTTGACCGATTATCTTCGTAATGCTGACAAAGCCCAAGTGGTAATCACTGAAGTTTCTAGTTTTATGTTAGAAAGTTGCGACACTTTTAATCCTCAAAATATCGTATTTATGAACTTGGCTGAAAATCATCTAGAGCGTTACCGTTCAATGGAAGATTATGTTAATGCGAAACGAAGAATTTTCAGAAATACCAACCAGGCAACCACAAGCATTTTGAATGCTGATGATAACGCCGTGGTTGAATTAGCACGTGACCCAGCGGTTCAGCGTGGAAGAATTTTTTACTTTTCTAGAAAACCGGCATTAGAACCACAAATCATGAATATTGGTGGCGCAGTTAATATCGGAAAAGAAATACGGGTTCGTACCGGCCCTGAAATTGAATATTACTCGATTGAAAATTTGAAGATGCGTGGAAAACATTCTATCGAAAACATCATGGCAGCTATTTTAGCGGCACGTGAACATGGAGCGAAAAAAGAAGCGATTCAACATGTGATCGATAATTTTAAAGGTATCGCACATCGTCTGGAATACGTTCGTAAAGTCGGTGGAGTTCAATTTTTTAATGACTCGAAGGCGACCAATGTTCACGCCATGGTCAGAGCGTTGGATTCATTTGAAGAAAATGTAATACTAATAGCTGGTGGTAAAGATACAAACTTAAGTTATGAAGCTTTAAGAAATGTTGTGAAACGCAAAGTTAAAACCTTGATCTTGGTCGGGGAAGCTAAAGAGCGAATCAATCGCGACCTTGGTGATTTCAGCGAGACCTTTTTAATTGGAACTTTTGAAGAGGCTGTCCATATAGCTTACCAAAAGTCCAGAATTGGTGACATTGTTCTTCTATCTCCGGGCTGTGCAAGCTTTGATATGTTTGATAGTTACGAAGAACGTGGCAACTATTTTAAAGAGATCGTAAAAAAATTCCAATAATTTGACTGTCTCTTGACGGTGACTAATAATAATAATGGGCATTTCAGCAGGCCCAAGGATTATTAGTCACTCAAGGAGGAGTTGTGCAATTATCAGTTCATCGTTTTTTATTTTTAATAACCGTAGGTTCTTTTGCATTTTTAACTGCATGTGGTTCTTCGGCAGTAAAAGCCCGAAAAGAAGCCAGAGAAAAAGCCGTTCAAACTTCTAAAATGTATTGTTCCTTCGTAAACGGCGAAATCTTTCCTGATATCGATGTAGCTTTAAATATTGAAATGGCCGGTAAATGTGATTCTGAAAAGGCTTTCACAATTGCACCTTATAAAACTCCGTCCGAAAACGTAGGAATTATCTTCTGTTGCGCGAACCCAGGAGCCAAAGCAATGGCCCGTGCGGAAGAGCCTAAAACAGAAAAATCTAAAG
>JAYSSX010000010.1:0-2766 GCA_043720315.1 Pseudobdellovibrionaceae bacterium
GTCTGGACCGGCAAAGCAATGTTATATTTTCCACGATGGAAGGCCCCGGCAACCGGTCCAAGCTGCTTAGATACATCAGGCGCGGTTGATATTACTATGTTTACCGATTTCGTTGGCAATGATCAGTCAACCAAAGCAGTGCTATTTTTAATTCCTTCTGCAGTTTCCAGTTTAGCAACGGTTTCTGATTATTCATTGGATAAATTTTGTACGAACTTCGGAAGTAACTGTGGTGGAATGCTAGAACCAACTGCTGGGGCTTTAGCCTCTTACGTCAACAACTGGTGTACAACTGGGATAAGCACGAGTCCGACTTGGGGTGAAGATTGTACTTCGAATTCGGTGGTGCAGGCGGCCAGCTATTCCACAGCTGCTGATTGGATTATGCCCGATGCGCTGAAAGTAAAAACCGTAACTATGCCGATTAATTTATAGCACCCAAGGTGCTTCAGGTTTATAACACCAAAGGTTCTTCAAAATTAAAGAGCTAAAACTAAGGCGCCTGCGGCAACCAAGGCGCCACCAATGCCAACTTTCCAAGTCAGTTTTTCACCTAGAAAAATCAGTGACAAAAAGATGACAAATACCACACTTAATTTATCAATGGGGGCAACCTTTGAAGCTTCGCCCATTTGCAATGCGCGATAGTAGCATAACCATGAGGCTCCAGTCGCAACTCCAGACAGAATCAAAAAAATCAAACTTCGTAATGGTAAGGTTTCTGGCCTTTGCCACTCACCACGAAAAGTGACCAGTGCCGCAGCTACTACTAAAATCACAACAGTTCGAATGAAAGTAGCCAAATTGGAATTAAGATCGGTGACGCCTAACTTTCCGAAGATGGCCGTTAAAGAAGCAAAAAAAGCCGACGCCAAAGCAAAATATTGCCAACTCATGAAATCACTCCTGAAATAATTGCGCCTAAACAAATCCCGGCGACGATGAACCAAAGAACCAATCCTAAAAATAAAGGACGCCAGCCCACTTCTTTCAAAGTTTTTTTGGAAAGTCCTAGGCCTATTAAAAACAAAGTTAACACCAGTCCACGGCGGGCGACAAATTCTATCCAATGTCCGACCGTTTGTAGGGAAGGCACCCAAGTTACCAATGCAGCCATGATTAGAAATCCTAAAATAAACCAAGGCTTTTTAGTTTTGCTAAGGTCTGTTTTGCTGCCGGATTTTTTCCAAAATCCAATAGCCAAAGCGACAGGAACTATCCACAATGCTCGTGCTAATTTAACTGTGGTTCCTACTTCAGCGGCCTCTTTTCCATAGGCAAGAGTGGCACCGACCACAGAACTGGTATCATGAATCGCCAGCGCACTCCATAGACCAAAAGATCTTTCGCTAAGCTGGAACAAATGGCCTACCGTAGGAAAAAGAACCAGGGCTACCGCATTTAATATAAATACTGTACCCAAGGCCACACTTACTGATTGTGGTTTGGCTTTGATAACAGGGGTAACGGCAGCTATAGCACTTCCACCACAAATGGCAGTGCCTACTGTTACTAAAAGGCCGACGTGATCTTCCACCTTCAAAATTTTCTGCAAAATAAATCCCAAGATAAATACGCCGAGGATACTGACAGCGGTATAACCAATTCCTTCAAGCCCGACTTTAGCCACAATTTCTAAGTTCATCCCTGCGCCCAATCCAATGACCGACCAACTTAAAAGGTTACTTGTGTATTTTTGGACGGGATAAGGGGTACTCAATGTGAAGGCCAGAATAATTCCAGCAACCAATGCCATAGCCGGTGAAACGGCAGGAAATAAACAAACTAGTCCAATAATGGGAATCAGTAGGTGCATGGCTTTCCTAATTTGGGACATTTTTCAGCTGAAAACAGCTATAACATATTCCGGTCTAAAGGACTATAGCAAGAATTTAGTAAGTAATTCATAATATTAGGAGGAGTTGCAATGAAATCTAATCTTATTTTACTGAGTCTTTTCGTCTTGTTTTTAGCTTCGTGTGGAAACAAACCAGGATCAGGCGGTAATTCTAGTTCCAGTGCCGGGATCTATTCGGTGAGTGGAACTATTTCTGGATTAACAACGGCAGGTTTGAAATTAAGGAACAATGGAGTTGATGAAATTACGATTGCGGCCGGCGCAACGCATTTTCAGTTTCCTTCTTTAGTTACCGGATCGGCTGGGTACAACGTATCTATTTGGGCACAGCCCGCGGGAGCCAGCTGCAGTCTGAATCATTATTTTGCGCCAGGAATTAATGGCGACGTCGGG
The DNA here is from genome assembly GCA_043720315.1 of Pseudobdellovibrionaceae bacterium. Taxonomy (GTDB): domain Bacteria; phylum Bdellovibrionota; class Bdellovibrionia; order Bdellovibrionales; family Bdellovibrionaceae; genus JAYSSX01. The sequence goes on from JAYSSX010000010.1 coordinate 2,252, forward strand.
GATGTGACTGTTTCTTGTTTATTGACTCCAGCCATTTTGTCGACAGGTTCATTTAGCATGGGAACTACGAATTATGTCGGTGTCTATTTAGATTGGTTGGGAAACGATCCTTCTAGTTATAAAGTAGGCTTTTCGGTTGGGTCTCCACCAAATGAAGGTGGAGCCATTGCCGGAACTTCTAATAGTGCCTATTTGCCCGGTGTAAACGCAGCGTCTATCCAAGGTGGAATGCATCCTGCTTATCACTTTATATGCCCTTCAGGCGCCGATAACTACAGTTCTACGGTGTGTACGAATGCGGTTCTGGTTCAATAGTAACTCGGATATACAATATTAATAATCTTCGAAAGATGTCTCGAATTGAGACATCTTTTTTTTAGCTTAAACGGGTGTGAATAGCTGAGTAAGTAGGGGCGAATGGTTCTTCAAAATCTAAGGATGAATATCGTTCGGTTTTTTGCCAAGCACTGCTTTGGTAAAACGTGGTGGCATTAAATTTTCAATCAAATCTAAAG
>JAYSSX010000011.1:0-2741 GCA_043720315.1 Pseudobdellovibrionaceae bacterium
ATGTAGTGGCAGTTAGACGGCACTGCAATTGATTTGGGCCAGGCTTATCAAATTAAGATAGAAATTTATATCAATAAAAAAAAGAAGGAGTCACTTAAATCGTTTAATGGGGACAACACACAAACCATTAATACAAATTAAGTGACCCCTGGGAATTGGAGTCAATTACATTTTTGTAAAATCAAGAATCACTTTGCGTTCGACTCTTGCTATTTTTCGCTTCTGAATACTCTTCTTTTCTTTAAAAGCTGATCGTTCAATCTTCACAACTTTTATAGCTTTGTTTACTTTCAAATCGCTTCTTCCATCTGCGTAAACCGAAGTTTGATGGAACAAGGTGATCTGCATACAGATCAAAACAAACAACTTTATTTTTCTAATTTTAGCTTTCATGAGTGTGTGTCCTTTGTGTTTCATGATTAACATTGCTATTGTCGGGCCAAAAACACCCTCTATTAGTGAGACACAAATCTTTGTATTAAGAGACATATTTTGAAACAAAATGAGACAACTATTTTTCAAATCGTCTAAAACTGAAGTCCATACAAAACTTCAAACGTCAAATCGGCAAAAACTGTAGTTACAGTTCGACAGTTTCTATTAAGTTTTAGAAGCTTTGAAATCAAAATCTCAATTTGAAATAGTTAGGTATTTTTTGCTCTACGTTTTAATCGCAGCTCACGACGAATGATGGCTTGTTTATTTCTTCGAATAACATCTTCGGAATCCAAAATAAGAGGATTCACTGGCGTTGGTCTACCATCAACTCCTAAAGAAACAAAAGTAAGATAGGCACTTGCAGTATGAAAAGCTTCCCCAGTACGAGGATTTTCGGCATCAACACGAACGCCGACTTCAACCGAGGTACGAGAAACAAAGTTAATGCTAGCTTTTAAGTTAACAACCCAGCCTTTTTTTACGGGAGCTATAAAATGAAGATCATCTATGGACGCAGTCACCACTTCGGTGTTGCAGTGTCTCTGGGCAGTGATCGCTGCTGCGATATCGATCCAGGACATGATAACTCCCCCGAAAACTGTATCGAGGGAGTTAGTGTGTGAAGGCAAAACAAGTTCGGTCATGACCACTTTAGAAGCTGACGCTGACTTAGGATTTAAAGTGGCCATTTAAAAATTATAAACCCATTCCTTGATCAGAATTGCCACCGCGATTGATGTCGCCGTTGCTTCTTCCAGGAATGATTTGCGTTGTACCAGCTACGGTTGCGCTACCTGCAGGAATCGTTTGTGTAGCCGCTTGCGTATTTGCGTACTGAGCTGATTGAGCTGCCTGAGCTGGAACTTCTCGAATTTCGTTTTCCACGAATCCAAGGTGAGGCAAACACCAAACGATCAATTGCGCTCTCGACTTAACATTCATTTTTTTATAAATATTTGTCAGATGAAATTTTACCGTTTTCTCGGTAACAAACAATTGGTTCGCAACTTCCTTGTTTGATAACCCCTTAGAAACGAGTTCCGCGACCTCTGCTTCTCTATTCGATAAGCCTTTTTGAATTAGGACATCTCTGAGCATCCTTGCTCCCTTCCTTTTATTTTATAGACATTTCACCATACTACTTAGGTTAGTGTCTTTTGATTGTTTCTTACGTAAAACAGAACTCAAACGGATTTATCGCTTCTATTTAAGACCTTTTTTTCCCAAGACTAATTTCCGTGTCTTAGGACAGATGTCTTATAAAGAAACAATATACCCTTGTTTTTAGTCTGGCAGCTAATTTTTGGAAAAGCAATACCCTATTCCTAACGTTTTTTAAAACTAGACCGATAATAAGTCTGTAAATTCAAGGCGTATGACCGGAAAAAGGCGAGGTTTTCACATGTTTCCAGCAGCAACTAGGTTCCTAATAGTCGATGATTTCTCGACCATTCGTAAAATTTTAAAAAAATCACTCAACGACCTAGGCTACACCAACATCGAAGAAGCCAACGATGGTAATACCGCTTACCCAATCCTACAACGAGGTCTGGAATTAAACAGCCCCATTCAATTTGTAATTTCAGATTTAAAAATGCCGGGCATGAATGGCATAGACCTTATGCGTGCCTGCAAAAATAATCCGGAATTAAAATCTATTCCATTTATGCTAACCTCTACCAAGTCAGAGCAGCAGGAACTGGCGCATTCTATAAAAGAAGGGCTTTCCGACTTCGCCATGAAACCTTTTAATGTTGCTGATTTAAAAGGCAAGTTGGGCAGAGTTTGGTCCAAACTGCAGGATTGATTTCAAAACCGCGGATCTAACCACGAATCTCATGCATCAGTGCTTTATGTAGTAACATAAGATCATTACTGGTCTGCTTCAATCGCTTCATTAATGCGATGGAAATCTTTTTCATAATTGGCAATGCATTCTTTGGGTTTTTACTGCAGAACTCTTCAAAGTCAATTCGGTTTAACACCAGACACTTCACATTGGTGTCACATTTTACTGTTGCCGACCTGGGTTCAGCCTCGATCAATCCACCTTCACCAAATGAAGGATGGGAATTATGACTTAAGATGACCACTTTATAAGAATCCCCTTCCGGCGTATTTTTAAAAATGCTCACCTGTCCTTCAATCAAAACAAAAAAATCGTCGCCAATAGCACCTTCTTCAATCAACGTGTGTCCGTTGGTATAAGTTCTCACCTTCATTATTTTGGCCAGCAGCTCTAAGGCTTCCTGATCCGCCTGTATGGTCGAAAACAAGGCCACTTTTGAAAGAATGTCGACTTT
>JAYSSX010000012.1:0-6194 GCA_043720315.1 Pseudobdellovibrionaceae bacterium
CTGATGAAAAAGTGGGCGACAAGCGGACTGTTATCTTTCCTTGCTCTTTTGTTCCCTATCGAAGTTTTTGCGAATCCGGCAAAATTAAAATATGAACAACTATTTATTTTAAAAGAAATTCTCAGTTATAAAAATTTGAAATACCGTCCGGAAATTCCGTTGCCAGAATTGTTTTTATCCAGCACGACACCGGTCGAAGTCTTCCAGGAAGATATTTTTCCCCAATGGGGATTTAAACCTGATTTTATTACTAACTCTTATGTGGCTAATTCCAACCACATTTATCTGTTTGATGATCAGACTTATTATACTGAAAATAAAAGATGTATGGATGATTCAATGGCACATGAATTAACTCATTACGTACAACTAAAATATCGGGGTTGGGATCTCAACGATGAAAGTTTAGAGTGGGACGCCGTCGAAACACAAACTTGGTTTCGCGAAAATTATTGCCAAGACTTAGGTCGGCAGTAAATAGAGTCGACTAAAGTCGACCTGAAGAACAGTCTAGTTGAGAAAAAACTCATCCAAAATGGCGTGATTCGTTAGTAACATAAAAAGATATGACATCACTAAAACCATTTTTCAGTATTCTCATTATAATTATATCTTTGTTCATTCTCGTCTTTGCTCATATGGAAGAACGGCGAATGGGATACGAATTTTTAAAACAGTCGCACGCTCAAAAAGACTTGATTGAAAGCAAAAGATTAAAAACAATTCAGTTTGCTAAGATGACTCGTCCACAACAGATTGAAAAACTAGCTTTTGACAAGTTGACCCTAAAAAAATTGCAGTCCAATCAGATCATCCATTTAACCGGTAATCAAATTATGGAGCCAAAGTCTGAAGTTGAAGTGGACGTAAAAAAAATAGGTACAAACTGAAATCATGAAATCACGAATCTACATTCTATTTGTTGGCATATTGGGTTTATGGTCTTTTCTGGTGCTAAGAGCTGCTTATTTGCAGATTCTTCCCAATGAACGTTTAGAAAAACTGCAGAATCGTCAATTTCAAACAGTTATTAATTTGCAGTCTCGAAGGGGAGCCATTACCGATCGCAACGGTCGTGACCTAGCCATTTCGATGACATCCTACTCGGTTTACGCAGATCCAAAAATTATTGATGACAAAAAGACTTGCGCGCGAAAATTAGCAAAAATTTTTGGAGCTAAGGTCAGTTCATTTTATGCCAAAATAAAAGATGATAAAAAAAGATTTATTTGGATTGAGCGGCAAATTGAAAAACCAAAAGCCGATTTAATTTCGGATTTAAAGATTCGCGGCCTTTCTATTGTAGAAGAGTACAAACGGGTCTATCCGAACGATCAATTGTTATCAAATGCATTGGGTTTTATTGGTCGCGAAGGCCAAGGTCTCGAAGGATTGGAACTTTTTTATGATCAGCAGCTACAAGGGAACAAGAAAAAAGTGGTGATGCGCCGGGATGCCCGCGGCCGCCCATTAATTGCTGACGGGATGATGTTCGCGGAAAATCCCGAAGGAACGGAAATCAAATTAACGATCGATTCCGAGCTTCAGCATAAGTTGGACACGGAATTAGAAGAAGCCATCAATAAGTTTGATGCTGACCAAGCAGTCGGTGTAGTTTTAGACGCAAAGACCTCTGAAATTTTAGCATTATCCTCTTCCCCTCAATTCGATAGCAATTTAGCGATGAGCATTAAAAGTCAAGTTCGCAGAAACCGGGTTATTACAGATATGTTTGAACCTGGGAGTACGATGAAAACGTTTATCATTGCCAAAGCGTTTAATGAAAATCAGTTGGCTCCAAACACAAAAATTGACACTGAAAACGGAATTTTAAAAATTGGTAAAAGAACTATTCGAGAAGCAGAAACCAGTCATAAGTGGTCGCAGTTAACCGCCAGTGAAATTCTTGCTTACAGCTCTAATGTAGGTGCTTCAAAAATCGCATTTAAGTTAGGATCACAAAGCGTTCGCCAAGCGCTGGTAGATTTTGGCTTCGGTCAAAAAACGAATGTTGATTTACCTGGGGAATCACGCGGTAATTTGCAAAGTCTTCCGTGGGGAGAACATTTGTTGGCCAATGTATCTTTTGGCCATGGAGTCGCCGTCAATGCGTTACAGATGGCCAACGCGTACGCGGCGATTGCAAATGGTGGTCAGCTGATGCAGCCCTACATAGTAAAATCCCTACGCGACTCGGATTCTGGCGAAACCGTAGAAGTGAAAAGTAAAATGATTCGGCAAGTGGTAAGACCGGAAGTGGCGAATCAAATGAAAATGATGTTAACTTCGGTGACAGCGCCTGGTGGAAGCGGAGTAAATGCTAAGGTCGATGGTTTTATCGTGGCTGGTAAAACCGGAACCGCGCAAAAAGTAAATCCTAATGGCTTAGGATATTTGCCCAATGGTTACATTTCTAGTTTTGCCGGATTTATCCCAGCTAATGATCCAAAATATGTTATTTATGTTGTGGTTGATCACCCAAAGAAAAATGCCTACTACGGTTCGCAAGTGGCCGCTCCGATTTTTTCAAGAGTGGCTTCCTACGCAGTCAGAAAGGCCGGGTTAGCTCCGGTTTTGTTAACAGAAAAAAATCTAGTTGATAAAGATTTGGCTGAAAAAAATGTCGCTATTAAAAAGCAAGCTTTCAAAAAGTTGAATGAGAAAATTCAGGAAGACGAAAGGTTGTCCCATGTCGATGAGGACTTAACCACAATTTCAAGTCCTTCAGCCGTTGCCCGGGTCACTGTTCCGAATTTTACAGGACTTAGTATGCGTGAAGTGATTCAAAAAGTTTCCGGCCAGAATATGGAAATTAAATTTAAGGGACAAGGCCTGGTCAAATCCAGTTATCCAGAACCTGGGCAAACATTACCCGATTCAGGTGTTGTCACAGTTATTTTAGAATAATTTCTTTAGAAAACTATTAAGTTCTTGAATAATATGCATGGGAATTTCATGCGTCCCTTTAAAACTTTGCAGCCGACCAATTAAGCCATTCGTTGTTAATAGGGTTTCCAATTGTTGGGCTCCTCGAATCGGCAATACCGCATCACTTTGGCCGTGACTCATAAAAAACATTAGGCCTTTTCTGTTAGGTACTTTTTTCGCCCATTCTTCTCGATTGATCATTGCGCCCGATAAAATAATTAGACCTAATGGATTTTCCGGAGCATTCATAGCAATTTCGGTTGCTAGCATCGAACCTTGACTGAAGCCACCGATAATTATTTTGTTCCACGGAAGTCTAAGCTGTTTAATAGCTTCAAACACTTGATCTCTTAGTTTAGGTAAACCTACCGGTTTTCTTTCAACCAGTTCTTCGTCTTTACCTTCAGCCGCATCTTTCTGAATCTGAGCTAAATCTATAGGCCACCAAGCCCTTCCAGTCCAACCTGGACCAACAGGAACTTCAATCACACCTTGCGGAAATAAAAAATCACAGCTAACCGGAGGTCGTATAACATCGCTCAAACTATATAGATCGTAAGCATCGGCTCCGTATCCATGAAATAGAATGATTACAGGCTTATCTTGACCCTCGTTGCCTTCGAATTTAGAATTTTCTAAACAGTGGATTTTGCCCAGCTGACGTTCCGCAATTTTGTTATACTGACTTTGGTTCATGGGGAGCCTTTCAAATGCAAGAAAATTTAAATCCATTAATCGAGTTGACCCTGTCACAATTGGTCTCAAGTATGACCGACTATAAATTAGAACAGTCGGGAATGTCTAATAAAACTGTCACCGGGATCTGCGTAGATTCGCGAAAAATGCAGCCAGGAAATATATTCGTAGCATTAAAAGGCGAAAAATCCGACAGTCATGGCTTTATTCCTCAGGTTTTACTGCTGAACCCAGTTGCGGTTGTGGTAAACCCTGATTTTGACACCAAACCTTATTTACAAAACAAAGAAACGGTTTTTATTAAAGCCGATGATACCCGATTGGCCTTAAATCAATTGGCGAGTACTTTTTATAGCCACCCCTCGCGAAAAATGTTTTGTTTTGCGGTTACCGGAACGAACGGAAAAACCTCAACCACTTATTTTATCGAACATGTTTTAAATCAGCATAATTATTCAACAGCTGTGATAGGCACTATAAAGCATCGATTGCATGATCATGTTTGGAACACGGAAATGACCACTCCCGATAGTTTGCAGTTAAATCAAAGGCTATTCGAAATGCAAAGGTTAGGTGCCCGTGGCTTGGCCATGGAAGTGTCTTCGCACGCTTTACAACAAGGTCGCGTTGATTCGGTCGAATTTAACACAGTCATTTTTACGAACCTGACACATGATCATTTGGATTATCACAAAACAATGGAAAACTATTTTCAGGCCAAACAAAAATTGTTTACTGATTTGTTATGGTCGTCTTCAAAGCGGGCCAAATTTGCAATTGTAAATACCGATGATTCTTACGGAAAAAAGCTGCACGTGGCCGGCAGCGCCGAAGTGATCACTTACGGGGAAAATAAAGATGCAGTATTTAAATTTAAAATTACAAAGCAGAAATATGATTCAACTGAATTTAGTTTATCTTCGCCGTTTGGCGAAAAACTTTGTCAACTTCCTGTAGTTGGTAGGCACATGGTCTACAATGCCGTCGCTGCAATTGCGGCAGTCGTTTCTGTAGGAGTTTCGGTGGATCAGTCGGTAAAGTACCTGGATACTTTTCCGGGCGTCGAAGGGCGAATGCAGTTAGTTCCTACCGGGAAAAGCATTTTTGCTTTTGTCGACTATGCCCACACACCGGATGCTCTAGAAAAAGTTTTAAGTACTTTGGATGATATTAGAAATAGCCAGTTTGAAGGTAAAACTGCCAATAAGGCCCGAAACAAAATTATTACGGTTTTTGGTTGTGGTGGAGATCGCGATAAAAGTAAAAGGCCGATAATGGCCCAAATTGCAGAGAAAAATTCTGATCTTGTTTATGTCACCTCGGATAATCCTCGCACTGAGGACCCTAACGAAATAATAAATGAAATTAAAAAAGGTTTTTCAGATTCGCAAAAAATATTTACTGAGGTAGATCGCGCTTTAGCGATTAGGCAAGCTTTGCAGAAGGCGGAACCTGGGGATGTCGTGTTAGTGGCCGGTAAAGGTCACGAGAATTATCAAATCATCGGTAGTGAAAAAAGAGATTTCAGTGATTTCAAAACAATACAGGAGTACGCAAAATGAAAGCTTGTTTATTAAACACATTGATTCGTTCGGTTCAGGGAGAAGTTGTGTCTACAGTGAAAACAAGTTTTTCTAGTGTTGGTACTGATACGCGAGTTGATCTGACCGACCATATTTTCTTTGCTTTAGTCGGAGATCAGTTTGATGCTCATGATTTTTTAGATCAAGCGGTACAAAAAGGCGCAGCATGCTTAGTGGTACATCGGGATACTCCTATGATTAGTCGATTGGCTCCTTGGGTGACTATAATCAAAGTAAAAGATACGTTAAAGGCCTTGCAAGAGTTTGCAAATTATTGCCGCCTTAATTCCAGCGCCACTATCGTTGGCATTACTGGATCAAACGGAAAAACGACCAGCAAAGAATTTACGGCAACACTTTTATCGCAGTATAAACAAACTCACTTTTCAAAAGGAAGTTTTAACAACCACTGGGGAGTTCCGTTAACGCTGCTTTCGGAACCAGAAGATAGTGAAGTAACCATTGTAGAAATGGGAATGAATCATTACGGAGAGTTAACCTCATTATCTCGTATAGCTGTGCCTGATATTGTTGTTTGTACCACTGTTGGTCGTGCGCACATTGAACATTTTGGATCTATTTCAAACATTGCCAAAGCAAAAGAAGAAATTTATTTCGCTGCTCCTGACAAAGCGATTCGTATTTACAATTTGGACAATCCGGAAACCTTGTTAATGCATCAAAAGGCATTGGCACAATATCCAAAGGCTAAACAAATAATTACTTTTTCAAAGGGTAATATGAAGGCCGATGTAATGATGCAGTTGGAAAAATTGAAAATTGATGAGCTAAAAATTAAAGGTATGATCGCCGGAGTCAGCGGAAATATTACTGTGCCTGTGTTTGGGGCTCAAAATGTCATCAATTTAATGGTAGCTGCATGTATTGGTTTAGCGGTGGGGTTGAAGCCGGATGAAATTTGGGAAGGTCTGAAAAAGTGCAAAACCATTTGGGGCCGCAACCAAATGATTAAAACCGAAACTGGCG
>JAYSSX010000013.1:0-2148 GCA_043720315.1 Pseudobdellovibrionaceae bacterium
GTTGCTTTGGCTGGAGTCGTTGGCGGCAAAAATTCTGGCATCAGTGATTCCAGCAGTTCCGTGTTTTTGGAAGCTGCCTTTTTTTCTCCAATGTCGGTTCGTAAAACCAGTCGTCAGCATGGAATTAACACCGATTCCAGCTATCGTTTTTCGCGAGGGGTAGACCCGGATTCAGTGATAATCGCGATGAATCGCGCTTCCCAACTGTTAGTTCAATTGGCAGGGGCTCGCGCTTACAGTGATCCATTCGATTTTTACCCAGCTCCTGTAAAGAAATCTTCGATCAAAATTTCTACGTCTTTAATCAGCGAAAGATTGGGTTATTCTGCGCAAACTGAAAAGTTAAATGATTTTTTAATTCGGTTGGGTTGTCAGGTTGAAAAAAATGGGGACCACGATTTTAAAATTGTTCCACCTACATTCCGTTTTGATTTGGAATCGGAAATGGATATCGTGGAAGAGTATGCTCGTATGAACGGTTATGAGCATATTCCAGAAATGATACCAGAAACAAAATTAAGTCCGGCTTCACATGATAAAAACTATGTATTTACTCAAAAAACAGTTTCCATCTTAACGGGATTGGGATTTTCGCAGGCAATGAATTTCGCCTTTGTTAATGATGAAAAGGAATCAAGTTTATTGGGAAGACCTGAAGTTTTGGAAAAACTGAATCTTCAACTGAAGGGTCAAAAAGTAAAACTTTTAAATCCGTTAAACGAAGAAATTAATGTGATGCGCTCGATATTGTTAACCGGGTTATTAAAAAACGTCGTTTCCAATTTTCATTATGGTAATCAATCCGGACAATTATTTGAAATTGGTACCGTATTTTCTAAGTTAGAACCTGGAGTCACTTCAGAGGGATTCAGGTTAGGATTTGTAAAATGGGGATTTCATCCGCAAATGGGCATGAATGAGCCAATTCAAAAAAATGTTTTTGCATTGAAAAGTTCTATGGAGCAGGTTTATCGTAAACTAAATATCGGTGAGCCTAAGTGGATTCCTTTATCAGCTGAACAAGTTCCTGTTTTTTGCCATCCTACGCAAATTTTAGGATTAGAATTTGAAGGGAAATGGATTGGCTATTGCGCCACTTTGCATCCTTCTTTAGGTTCAACTTATAAAATCAGTGATGACGTCGCTATTGCCGAATTTAACTTTGATCTGCTGATAAAAAATTTACCTAAAGTTCGCAAGATTCAGCCGATTTCTAAAATGCCACGAGTAGAACGCGACTTGGCTTTGTTAATGAAAAACTCGTTGCTTGCTTCTGACATTTTAGCGGAAGCAAAAAAGGCAGCTGGACCGCATCTTAAAGAGTCTTATGTTTTTGACGTTTTTAACGGGGAAAATCTAGGAAAGGATATGAAGTCCATGGCACTTCGGTTTATATTTCAGGATAACAACGCAACGCTTCAGGATGAAGCTATACAGCAGTCTATGAACCATATTGTCGAGCAGCTGAAACAGAAATTTTCGGTAACCCTACGATAATATTATTGATTGTTTTCAATAACTTGTTAGCCTTTATAAGTAGGTATTGAACCTATCAAGGGAGTGAAGGCGAATGGCTGGGCAAAACATCGGAAAATCAACAATGACCAAGGCGGATATTGTTGAAAAGGTTTATCAAAAAATCGGATTTTCAAAAAAAGAAGCATCAGAACTAGTTGAGATGGTTTTTTTAACTTTGAAAGATGTCCTTCATAAGGGCGACAAAGTTAAAATATCTGGATTTGGCAACTTTGTGGTAAGAGGCAAAAACGAACGAATTGGAAGAAATCCTCAGACCGGAGAGCAGATCAAAATCAGCGCTCGTAAAGTTTTAACGTTTCGTCCAAGCCAGGTTTTAAAAGCCATGCTAAATGGCGAAGAGTACGAACATTTATTAGCGCAAGAAGAGGCTGATGATGAATAATCCCGCGAATGAACAGTTAGAACTCCAAGATAAATTTAGTGAAGTTTTGCTGTTGCAGGCTCCCGTGCAGTCAGAGAGAGAACCTATTTCATTACCTGCCGCACTTTGTGATGATGCCTTATTAAACGAAATCAATTCTATCCCAAGTAAAATGGGTTTCAAAATTGGTGAAGTTGCGGATATGTTAGGAATCAAACATTATGTTTTAAGGTATTGGGAAACCGAAT
>JAYSSX010000014.1:0-2570 GCA_043720315.1 Pseudobdellovibrionaceae bacterium
CTTTAGATCAAGCGATAAAAATATCGCTGTGCTCTTTAGTGAGCTTGTCTTTGATCAATTTAAACTTTTCTGAATTCAACTGCGGATCGCTGATAAAAATTCTTTGAGCGGCTTCGCGCGCCTGATACAACAAACTGACGTCTCGGGTTAAATTTGCCATTTTAAAACCGCCTAAACCCGATTGTCGTTTACCCATTAATTCGCCAGGTCCGCGGAGCTCTAAATCAAATTCAGCAATTTTAAAACCATCATTGGTGGATTCCATAAACTGTGTTCTTTGTTTCGCTTCTTCACTGACTGCATATCCACAAATCATAATGCAAAAGCTTTTGTGTGCGCCTCTTCCAACCCGGCCACGCAATTGATGTAATTGCGACAGCCCAAATCTTTCGGCATGTTCAATTACCATAATATTAGCGTTCGGAACATCGACCCCGACTTCAATCACCGTAGTACTTACTAAAATCTGCCAATCACCATTTCGAAACTGGGACATGATCTCTTCTTTTTCGGCGGGCTTCATTTTCCCATGCAACAATGCAATTTTAACATCAGGAAATCTTTTTTGCAGTTTTTCGAATTCTTCCACCGCATTTTTAAGGTCAATTTTTTCACTTTCTTCTACCAGCGGATAAACAACATAGGCTTGTCGGCCTTTTTTAATCTGCTCAAACATAAAGTCCAAAGCTTGGTCACGTTTATTTTCAAAAGCTACTCTCGTCTGAATGGGAGTTCGCCCTTTAGGAAGTTCGTCGATAATAGAGACATCCAGATCCCCATACACCGTCATCGACAAAGTCCGCGGGATCGGAGTCGCTGTCATTACCAAAATATGCGGATGAATCCCCTGTTTTCCTTTTTGCATCAATAATCCTCTTTGGCCAACTCCGAATCGATGTTGTTCATCGATGATAACCAATGAGAGATTTTCAAACTTCACAACTGGTTCAATTAAGGCATGAGTTCCCAACAGTAAATCAATTTTTCCAGTTTGTAGTTTTTCAAGAATAATTTTTCTTTCGGCAGCTTTGGTTCTACCGGAAAGAATGGCTACCCTAACACCTAAAGGGGCTAATAATTTGACAGCATTTAAATAATGTTGCTCGGCCAAAATTTCGGTGGGTGCCATCAAACAACACTGAGTCTGATTTTCAATAGCATGCAAACAACTGAGCCACGCCACTAAAGTTTTACCCGACCCTACATCACCCTGAAGAAGGCGATTCATGGGATGGGCCAGCTTTAAATCACCGATAATCTCGCTCACCACTCGTTTTTGGGCTGCTGTTAATTCAAATCCCAATGACTTTAAAAGAAGGTCTCGCTGTTCCGACTCATTTTTTAAAATCTGACCTTGTTGCTTTTTTAAATCTGATTTTTTGGCATACAAATAGAGTTCTAACCAAAAAAATTCTTCAAAAATAATTCTTTGATGCGCCGGCGACTTTAGCTGATGAAATAATTCGGCCTGGTCTTTATCCGGATAATGAAGTAGTTTCAGAGCCTGCTTCCTAGAGATCAGATTTTCCTGCTTAAGGATGTCGTCAGGTATGAATTCTTTGGGCCATTCGTCATCGGTAAGTTGATCAAAAATTCCGCATATGAGTTTGGAAATTTTCTGCGAAGAAAATCCTTCGATTTCTACGTAAATCGGCAAAAGATCATCTTGAAGTTCTTCACCAGGCTCGATGTCTTTAATGTCAGGGTGATGAAACTCTAATTTGCCTCGGTACAAAATCACTTTTCCCACAATACGAACTTCTTGATCTGGTTGAAACCTTTCAAAATACCCCTTGTAAGGAACTCGAAAAAATTTGCAGTGAATTTGGCCACTGGAATCGCGAATCAACACGTCGTACATTTTACGATAAGAGCTACCCATGTTAATTGAACTCACTTTAACAACAAATGCTTTCAACGAAACAATCTCATCTGCCTTTAAAAGTCGAATGACTTTTGCTGCCCTACGATCCTCATAGGCGCGAGGATAATATTCGATAAGGTCTTTAACCCGGTAAATTTCTCTTTTTGCTAGGACTTCGGCCAATTTTGGGCCTACCCCTTTGAGATATTGAATATCGGTTTCAAGACTTAAGGAGGGTTTCGTTTTCATGCCGGTCTATTATTTTATGAATATCAGAGCAAGTCTATTTAAATCCGCTTTCCAAATGGCAAAATCATGGCAAAATAAAGGGATGGAATATTTTAAAGTAAGAATCAACGCAATGATCCCAGAAAAAACAACTACTTTTGATCTTTATATAAAAATAAATAATCAAACTATCTTATATCTCCACGCTGGTGATAAATTATTAAAAGAAAAAATTAATGCGCTCAACGCCAAGGACTCTGGTCAGCATTTTTTTATTAAGGAATCGGATCGTCGCGCCTTCAAAGCTTATGTACATGAACAAATGATTTCGTCTGACTTAAACGTATTTGAGAAGGCACATATTTTACGTGAAAGTTCGATGACTATTGTTGAAGAAATATTCGAACAACCTGACGTTCAAAAAGCCTTCGACCAATCGCGCCCGGTGATTCAACAGTTTGTCGAATTTATGGAAGCC
>JAYSSX010000015.1:0-2133 GCA_043720315.1 Pseudobdellovibrionaceae bacterium
TCTTCGGTTTGAACTGCCGATAAGGCATTATCAATCAAATTCATCAACACGCGTTTGATTTGATCGGGATCATACTTAAATTCTGGCGTATGTGAATCATGCTGGAAAGTCAGCTGCACTTGTGGATGACTTAATTTAAAAATACTTAATGATTCTTCAATTGTTTTTTGAATGGCCCCTATCACCGGGCGCGCCTGCGGCAGTCGCGCAAATTGACTAAATTCATTCACTAGGTTTTTAAGATCTTCGGTCTGCCGAATAATCATGTTGGTACATTCACCAAAGGCCGGATCCAAAATAGTCTGTCCAAATTTTCGCTGCAGTCTTTCCGCAGATAATTTAATTGGGGTCAAAGGATTCTTAATTTCATGAGCAATTCTTCGCGCCACCTCTGACCAGGCTGCCGATCGTTGGGCGCTCACAATAGGAGTCATGTCATCAAATACTAAAATTTTACCGATTTCCTGACCATACTCATTTTTTAAAATTGATAAGGTCATTTGTAAAGGAATGGCTTCGCCGTCCACGTTGACTTTGAGTTCGCGCTGGATACTTTCAATTTTATGATCCTGCATGGTTTTTAATAGCTCGGAAAAAGTTCTGAAATATTCCAAAGTTAAAAGTTCACGTACAGGTCGACCAATAAATTTGCTGGGCTCGATTTTTAACAAACTTCCTGCATGGCGATTGATCGTGGTGATCTTTCCCATTTGATCTACGGAAATAACGCCTGCACTAACATTTCCCAGCACCACTTCGATATAACGACTATGCTGATCGAGGTCTTTCAACGTCTGCTTCAAATTGGCGTTCGCCATCTGAACTTCTTTTTGCGAACCCTCTAATTGGCGAGACATATGATTAAAATTGTCGACCAGATTGCTGATTTCTTCACTGCCCGACTTAATATCCAAAGTGGTGTATTCACCGAAAGCAATCTTTTGTGTAGCTTGTCCCAGGCGCACCAGTGGAATGGATAATTGTTGCGCCAAATAGAATCCAAACCAAGTTGCCGCTAATAAAATAACAAACGTCATCAAAAAAAGAATAATCAGATAAATAGATTTCAGTGGATATTCAAGTGGATTAATATCCTTAAATTCCTCGTAGGCGGCGGAAACGTCGTTCATTTTACTAATCAAAGACAAAGGCACAAAACTAGAAACGACAATGGCGCCCAGATCTGCATTTTCTTTAACCGGAACGATAACCCGAACTAAATTACCTTCACCAAACTGATGAATGGTTGAGGCCTCTAATCGTGACTTCACCCCTTTTTGCAGGAATTCCAAAGACACCGCCGGAATCAAAGGAATGGATTCGTCGTTACTTAAGGCTAATTCCCGTTTTCCAAATAAAGACGGATAATATTCGATGGCATCAAGACTGTATATGGCTCGAAGTTCTTGCAGTTTCTTTTTAATTTCTTGGGGCGATCGTAACTGCCGAATAACTAAAGCCGATTGATGAGCGAAGTGATAATTCCGCTTATTGGCATTAAAATAATACGCATTCGTCACTTCTAAGGAACTTTTAAGAACAGAAACCATTTTGACGCTGAACCATTTATCAAAACTGCTATTGATATAAAAAACCGAAGTGAAAAACAATAATGCAGTCGGGATAAAGCTGAACGCCACGAAAGCGGCAATCAATTTTGCCTTTAAACTGCCACCGAGAATTTTACCTTTTCTTTCAACAAAAACTTTAACCACGTTCCGAAAAATCAGAAACAAAAGTAATAACAGCAAAATAATATTAAAATTAACTAGGCCGAAAAAGAAAATAGAATGAATAAAAGGCAAGGTTTGGCTGATTGCAAATAGTCGAACTTCAAACCAAGTCAGCAGCAAAATAACGAGAGCTAAAAAGAAAATAGTGACGATTTCGCGTTTACGCTTTTTACCCTCTAAGAACTGAAGTAATTTGAAACCATCTTGGTCACTGCTATTTTTAGGGTCGCGTATACTCATTAACTACTATTTTTGCTTTTTTACGCCGGAAATCAAGCCAATCATTTCGCAAACGACTTCTGCCGCTTCGTATCCTTTGTTTCCGTGCTTGCCGCCAGCCCGATCTAACGCTTGTTGGTCATTTTCTGTCGTCAAAACGCCAAAACCGATAGGTTTTTGA
>JAYSSX010000016.1:0-4013 GCA_043720315.1 Pseudobdellovibrionaceae bacterium
GGTTATTATGATGCCTTCCTGATAAGCCGACGAATAAGCTTGCCCAATACTTAGGAGAAAAAATGAATTTACTAAACAAAATTTCCATTGGATTGTTGGTTTTCTTGGCAAGTGTGCTTTCACCAACGGCAAAAGCGGCGACCAAACTATCGAACGACAGCATCACAATCGGCCTTTCTTTTGAAATGGATAGTTTGCATCCAATGATCTCTGGCTCTGGTCCTTCTTAGTACTTTATTCTACTTGGCTATCGGCCATTGATTCAGATGACGTCGGATATGCAGTGGCGAACCCAAGTTCTTAAAGAAATTCCCTCGGTAGAAAACAAGTTGGTAAATAAAAGAGGCAGCGGTCTTGAAATGAGTTTTGAATTCTTGCCGGGAATGCAGTGGGGCGATGGCGTGCCACTAACTTGTAAGGATGTTGGGTTTGCAATAAAAGTCGGAAAGGCAAATACGGTTTCTACTCCTGATCGCAGCAAATACGATAACATTACGGATTTTAAAATTGATTCGGGCAACACTAAAAAATGTACGGTTACTTTTAAACAGGCCAAATACGATTTTCTTCCCAATATGCCTGACATTTTGCCCGAGCATTTAGAATCTTCGATTTTTGAAAAGTTCGGAAGTCAACCGCAAGGTTATGATCGAAACAGTCTTTACACAACTCAACCCACAAACCCAGGTCTTTATTTTGGTCCATATGTTGTATCTGAAGTTAAATTGGGCGACTTCGTCAGTTTCGTAGTAAATCCAAAATTTACTGGTGAACCAGCAAAAATTAAAAGAGTGATGATAAAATTGGTTCCGAATTCTAGCGTTTTAGAAGCTAATCTAAGCTCTGACAATATTAATATGATCGCGTCTTGGGGCGGATTCACTACCGACCAAGCCGTAAGTTTTCAAAAAAAAGTTGAATCTGAAAAACTTCCTTACAAAGTTTCGTTCGAGAATGCTTCGGTTTATTCGCATATGGATTTCAATTTAGCATCACCGATTTTAAGTGATGTAAAAGTCCGCAAAGCGCTTACCTACGGACTTAATCGGCAAATGCTGGTTGATATTTTAGTTGCCGGAAAGGCGGTTGTGGCTTCACAATTTGTTTCTGAAAAAGATCCTTGGTTTTCCAAACAAGTAACTAAGTATAATTATGACACTAAAAAAGCAGGACAACTTCTTGATGAGGCTGGCTGGAAAATGGGTCAAGATGGTTATCGTAGCAAAGACGGAAAAATGTTGAATCTTACTTTAATGTCTAACGGTGGAAATAAAAGTACTGAAATTTTTATGGCCTTGATTCAAAAGCAATGGAAAAAAATAGGTGTACAAATTAAAATAAAAACGGAAATAGCCCGCATTTACTATGCCGAGACCTTGCCAAATCGTAATTTTGATATTGCTTTGTACACTTGGGTTAGTTTGCCTGAATCAAGCCCACGCGCCCAGTTGACAACAGCATCCATTCCTAATGCCGCGAACGGAAGGTCGGGACAAAATTATATGGGATATTCAAATCCTAAGGTTGATTCGTTGATTGATAAACTTGAGGTCGAATTTAATGCGACTAAACGTGCGGCCATCGCGCGCGAAATCATAAAGTATTACGTTGATGAACTGCCAGTTTTGCCACTTTATTTTAAACCCGTTGCGGCGGTAATACCTTCAGGTCTCAAAAAATTGCGACTTTCTGGAAATATGTATCCGGAGACTCTCGAAGCAGAGCAGTGGACATTTTAACGACAGTAAAAGCTGGCAAGGAGCCCGCTTTTATTAATTAGAATTTAATAGTGAAATTGGATGGCCACTACCGCCAATCAGCAACGAACCCATCTGTGTTAATTTTATTGAGCTTTTACGAAAAACGTCACCGGCCATTTATGAAATATTGGCTCCTTTATTCCAAAAGGGGCTGTCGATTACTGATATTGCTAATCAAACAGGTTTAACACGCAGCTCAGCATGAGTTCCTTGCAGGCCCATAAAGAAGTACTTCGACCTCAGGCCCCAGTTCCATTTGACAGGTGGCGAAAAAGAACTGGGAAGATGAACGCGCGGCCACCGTATTGGTTCTCGTTTTTCCAAAGCGAAATTATCAAGGACCAGAAAGAATTTCCAATTCTGCAATTAATCCAGAACTTGTGGAAACAAGGTCTGCGGATCAGGGCTTTAATGCTGAAGCTTAAAGAGCGCGGATCAAAATCCAAAATGAATAAAGCATGGAGCTACAATGTCATTAAGTCGATCATTAAAAGATCGAAGGATGGCGCAACGGAGCATTTAGTTTTAAATAAAAATTTTAAAAATATTTAATAAAATTCAACGGAGGTTGGGGATGCACTTTGATAAATTAACCGATTTTGCAATCACGATTGTGTTAGCTGCTGCGCTGGCAGGAAATTTAGATTCATTTACTAAATGGGTCTATGTGTCCCGTGCGAAGCTTTTGTATGAGTCGCGGACTTCAACATGGGGTAGCCCTGATTTATTTGCCTAGCAACGAGTTAAGAGCTTTCAAAAAAATTATTAGATATCCTTACTACAATGATGTGACAAAAGTTCTCGTAGGCGTGGCAAATTAACCGGCCACAAACGTCAGATGCGCTAGGTTAATTGAAAGATATGGATCCCAAAATGCATGCCACCCAATACGGAGACCAAATGAAGAAAAATATTATTGAAATTGTAGGTGTGCCAACTATATCCGTGTCCCAAAAGCAGAAAGATTCTGCTGCAGCTTCAACTTTGAATGTTACTGAACCAGCGTCTGTGAATGCACCTGCAGGTTCCTCGCCCGTTGGTCACCACATATACTCAGCATCTGGGAACGAGCAGCCGGTCATGTCGTCGGAAATGGCGCACGAAATGGGTCATGGCGGAACTATGGATTTATCGGCCATGGTTCGGGATATGCGCAACCGATTTTGGATTTGTTTAGTTTTCAGCGTGCCTATTTTCATTTACTCTCCGATGGGAAATATGTTCCAAGCTCCGGCTCCGCCTTTTGGTCTTGATCTTAACAGGTGGCTTTTCTTTCTAGGTAGTGCAGCTATTCTTTATCCAAGCTGGCCATTTTTCGTTGCAGCACTGCGCGCACTTAAAGTTCGTACTCTGAATATGGCAGTGCTGGTTGTATTGAGTGTTGGCACTGGATACCTGTTCAGCGTTGGAGCTACTTTTTTCTTTAAAGGTGAACAGTTTTTTGAAGCAGCTGCTGTCTTGCTAGTTTTCATTTTGCTTGGGCATTGGTTTGAAATGCGGGCCCGTGCTGGTGCATCTTCTGCTATCAAGGCGCTTATGGGTTTGACTCCAGCGAAGGCCTGGGTTCTTCGAAACGGCGCCGAGGTTGAACGGCCGACAGCTGAAGTCGTTGTTGGCGACATCGTGGTGATTAGACCCGGTAACAAAATCCCGGTCGATGGAATAATAGAGACAGGCGAATCGCTAGTCGACGAATCCATGTTAACCGGAGAATCGATGCCAGTACAAAAAGGTGTCGGATCAGCCGTCGCCGGTGCGACGATAAATACAAATGGTAGCTTTCGGTACAAAGCAACCAAGGTGGGCGCCGACACCGCACTTGCGCAGATTGTGAAACTGGTGCAAGAAGCGCAAAACTCAAAAGCGCCGTCGCAACTTTTGGCAGACAAAGCTGCCCAGTGGCTGGTTCTAGCCGCAATTGGCATTGGACTTTTGACATTTGCAGTTTGGTTTTGGTGGGTGGGTCAACCTTTACTCTTTGCGATGACATTAACAATCACTGTTTTTGTCATTGCATGCCCTGATGCGCTGGGGCTTGCAACTCCGATGGCGGTCATGATCGGTACCAGCCTTGGCGCAAAGAATGGTATTTTATTTAAAAATGCTTCGGCGTTAGAGGACGCAACAAAATTAGATGTTATTATTTTCGATAAAACTGGAACCCTGACGCTTGGAAAACCAGAAGTTGTAGAAATGGTCTTGGGTGAAGGAATCACTGAAGAGGTCGTATTGCTTGCAGCAGGAGCGGTTGAA
>JAYSSX010000017.1:0-3019 GCA_043720315.1 Pseudobdellovibrionaceae bacterium
GTTTTTTTGATGCAAATTTCGTTTACAAAGTCAGTGTACAGGTCTGTTAACGTCGTCGAAGAGCGCTGCAGATTCGCGATCAGTTTATAATTGTAATCACAGGCGCCAGACACTTTTTCCAAAGTAAAAACGGCATCTAAATCAATGGTTTGGCAAGCAAACAACACGCATTTTTTAACGGAAACTTTTAGAACGGGCTCTAATGCTGTTCCGCCCACTTGTTTAGGCGAAACTAATTTGGAACCTGAATCCAATTTGATATCAAAGTTATCAACGAAAGATTTGATATTGCTCTCGGTTTTTTTCATCACAGTTGCTAGATCAGTCGCTTTTAAAGTTAGATTTTTTTGAACTAAGACATCGGCACTTGGAGTCTGCGCAAAACCGATCGAACTCACTAGCATTAAGAAAAGTGAAATTAGAGTCTTCATAGTCCAACCTTTTTTTTAAAGAGTTTGCTTAAAGAGAGTCAAGCTGGCCCTTCTTGTCTTTTATTTGGAAGCAAAAGACAATTCAAAAAAAGGTTAGTTAAGAAATAATGATAATTAAGGCTTGATCGCGCATTCAACAGAATAGGTCATGGTAGGGGCGAAAGATGAATCTGTAAAAATTCCGTCGCCGGTGGATAAGTTCATGTTTAGACTCACTTTGAAATTGCTCGACGTGTATTTAGTTTCATTATTTATCGAGGATTCATTGGCAGAATTTGACGACAAGAGTCCGCGTGTTCCGTCACCATGATTGTAAAAATGACTTAAAGTGTATTGGTTGCCGCGCTTCCAAGCTTCAAATTCGTAATAAGAAGTCAGCGGGTTTTTTTCGCGACAATATAGTTTAACCTTACATTGATCACTAGTGCTGGCTTCTGGACAAGGATGTCCCACTGTGAATTCGGGATGCGGGGGCGTATAAATGTATTTTGTTAATTTCGTCATTAAGTCGACAGCGGTGCAGCCCCGCATGTTTTTTAATGAGTGGATAAAAACTCCTTTTACTTTTGCCGTTGTTTGAAATTTATCACCAAGGTACTCTTGGTAGCCAAAATTATTTTGTGCGGAATCTGGGGCCCAGAACATTTGATGCGAAATCTGGTTCGCTGGGCAGCCCGTTACTTTTAAGACAATGTCTTTGATTTCCACCTTTTCATCAGCGGCAGTTGTGATGTAGTATTCAACTTTGCCTTCATCCTGATCGATGTTTACTTTGAAGTGATGTAAGTAACTTTGATCAGTCGGCGCGAATTGAACGGTGAAGGGTCCAACTTCGGGGTGCTCTTGTGTCGCAACAGTAGACTCTGTGGGCTTTCCGCAACCCAGTGTGAAAAACAAAAAAAGGCCTATCAGCTTTTTCATATAATCTCCTTAAAAGTGAAGTTAAGCCTAACCTGCCGAATTTTATCAGCCCTGTAAATAGGGGAAGCATCCTCAATGGTCGGTAGTGTTCGGTGAAAATTATTCTTAACCGAACGGCGCAGCTGAAAAAATATTTTATTTAAGATGATTTTATCAAAGTTATTTTGTAGAAGATCAGGGTATGCAAATGGAATACGTCAAAGATCATCGAGATTATTTAAAACGGGAATTAAAGCAAAGATCGGTACGCCGACCCCTTTATTCTCAGCGCGCGTTTGCTAGGGATTTGGGTTTAAGCCCTTCGACTTTAGTAGAATATCTGAATGGTAAATTAATGTTATCTGTGGGCCGAGTGTCGATGCTGAGTAAAAAAATGGGTTTAACCAGCGAACAAAAGCAACACTGGATGGATTTAATCTCGGCCAATCAAACGAAGGATTATGAAAAGAAGAAGTTAAGTTCATTAAGAATAGAGGCTAGGTTTCAAGCTCAAAAGTCGAATCTAACTGTTTCAGAATTTCAGATTATTTCTGATTGGTATCATTTTGCATTTTTAGAGTTGATTGAAATGAATTCAGAAAAGTACTCTTCTTTGGCTATTTCCGCCAAAGCGCTAGGTGTCCCTTTAAAGACTTTGCAGTTAGGTGTTCAAAGACTAAAAGACCTCCAATTACTGAATGTAGAGGTAAATGGAAATTTAAAAACAAATTTTATCACGCAGTTGTCTGATCAGGCACCCAGCCTGGCCATCCGTACTTTTCATGCTCAAATATTAGAGAAGGCCGTGAAGTCCGTCGAACAGCAACCTGTTCATCGGCGGTTCTGTTCGTCAACAATGATTGCCTTACCCAAAGATAAAATTCCGGAAATAATTAGTGAATTGGGATCACTCGCGTTTAAAGTTTTGGAACCTTATATTCAAAACCACTCTTCGTCATTAGTAACGAATGAAAAGTCAGAACTCTATTGTTTGGGCATTCAGTTTTTCGACCTACTTACCAATTCGGCGACTGATTCTGAACCGACCTTTTCAAGGAGTGTAAAGTGAAAACAAGTTGGATTCTTTTAATTGCGGCAATTTTCTTTAGTTTGAATAGTTCGGCGATTAGACATGTAGGCAATGGCGGCGGCGATGCGGAAATGTTACTTCTTAAGCAGTATAGTGCTTTGCCACTTTGGCTGAAAAGTTGTCGGGAAAATAATTTGGTTTGTCCCGATTTCGCGACTTTGGACCGATTTGAATTAATTGCCTTCGTCGCAACAGAGGATCTGACTCAAGACTGTAACCAAGACACTTTAATTATTTCCAATGACAGTCTCTATTTGGATCAGTCAAAGGCAAAAACAGCTGCTGGAGTTTTTAACGAATTACTCGATGTACTCAATAGATGTTTTTTTAAACAATCGCTGTCTTCCCCAATAAGCGTGGACATCCAACCACAAATGCTATTGCAGCCGGTGGACGGGGTAGCTGTTCTAAAAGGGTCATCGCGGGACTATTTTGTATCCTCACTTCCTTCGGAAAACTTGAATCAAATGGTGCAACTGAGATCCAAATGTGAAAACCTAAAATTTAAAAGTGTGTGGTCTAAAAAACCTCTGGGTGTATTGGTTAAGTGTGAGTCAAAAAATGAAAATTACTTGATACGAATCACGCAAAATCCGGA
>JAYSSX010000018.1:0-8094 GCA_043720315.1 Pseudobdellovibrionaceae bacterium
GAAATTAAAAACATCGAAGAAAATCGAGAAACTCGAGTCAACACCTATGGTTGTTCCTTCCTTAATTTAAGTTTCGAACACAAAAGAGAAATTCGCTCTTTCGTTTCTGCAAGATCAAGCAAAGAATAGATTGCTACCAAATTCAGTACCTCAGAAATAAAAAAATGGCCTAGTTTTTTGACTAAGCCATTTAACTTTTAAATTTGTAATTTTATTTATTTATCTTCAAAGCAAGCCACGATTCCGCATCCAATCGGGCAACCATCCTTGTCGACGGCTGGAGATCCTGAGTATTCACAGCTTTGGTCCTTTATCGAATTAGGTGGCGCAGCACACATGTACATAGGGCAGATAATTGGTTCTTTAGGCTTCTTTATAGGAATAATGTTGGTCGGGTTAATTTCCGTTGCATCGCCAGGACAAACCACTTCTCCACAACCGATGTTACAGCCATTTTCGTCTTTTTTGGTGATGGCCGCAAGATGGCAACCTTCTGGTGGCGCTACACATTTGTATAAAGGGCAAGAAATCGGCTCTTTAATCGGCGGAACCTCTTCAGAGGGAGGCGCTTGTTCGCAAACAATATTTCCGCAACTAGGACATGTGTTAGGGTCTCCTTTTTCTGTTTTATCCGCATATTTGCATCCTTCTGGAGGAGCCTGACATTTGATCATTGGACAAATTTCTTTTTCCTCCGAATCACAGACCAAACGGCCACAGCTGGAACTGCAGCGGTGGTCTCTTTGGGTGGATACGTCGGTGGTGATGTCTTGTTCATAGTGACAATTTTCCGGAGGCGCAGCACACATAATCATCGGGCACACGATGGCGTTTTCACCAAGCTTGCCGGTGTTAGGGACTCGCGTCCCGACATCCAATGGCTGCTCATTTTTAGATGTATCTGTAATCTCCGATTGGGAGTCGACTGTTGACTGGAAAGCGGTTTTAGAGCAGTTTTGATAAGAAATCAAAAGGACTACGCCCAAAATCAAGGGCAGAAAGTATGCCTGTTTCATTTAACCCCCTAAATGACATCTTTAGTATCGGCTTACTTAGCATAAAATAAAATTATCATTAGAAATAATACCATTTTGAAACGTTAATTTTTTTAGTCGTTGAAGTTCTGGACAGTAATTAGCGCGTATCGATCATTGGTTCGACAGTGAACTAAACAAAATATGGGGAGCGTAGTTTAATTCGGGCCATAAAAACAGAGAACTCTCCTCCCCAGGATGAATGAGGAAAAGAGCCTGACTTTTTAATGTTCACAATTGAGAACTTCAGAATGTGTAAGGGTTTGGTCGTCTGATAGAGGAATTAACATAGCAGTATTATCATTGAAAAACTCTATTTCATACTTTTCACCAAAATATTTATTGATTCCTGAACCTAAAATACCAGAGTCTGAATCAATTTCTGTTTCCGCCACGTTTATTTTTAAGCCGATCATTTGGCTATAGGGATCACCGAAACCAATCACGGTCAATGCAGAGTCTACATTTTCCGGACTTTGACTAATGAAAGTGACATTTTCGTCACCGCCACCTTCTTTAATACCGGCAAAACTGAGTTGGCATGCCAAAAAACCGCCTAGGACAAGAATTAATTTTAGTAACTTCATATTTTCTCCTTTTAGAAAATGTTTATTTTTCGTTTTTAGTTAATGGGAAAAAGCTTATTTGCATTTGATAAACTTGATTGCCTTTTGATTTAGGCTGAAAATCTTTAGCAAATTTTCGCCTAAATTTTGTAATGGCCTGAACCGCATCTGCAAAATCTTTAGAATCAAAGCAAAAAGCCGCAGAAGTATGGTTCCCTATTTTGACACAAACTGTGTCAAAACGAAGCTGACACAGTAAATTTTTCGAAACCGTTATTTCGACTTCTGACAGTTTCCGATACTATAGGTGATCTAAAACCGAATGACTTTAGTTTATGAATTATTTGTGCTTGCTGAGTTTTTTGAAATGATCGGGAGAATGAAAGCCATGGAACAAAGACTCCCGTATTTAAAGATTTTAAAAGTTATGCCAGACATGCAGATCTTTTAATGAATGGATCAAGTTATCTTAGGAAGCCACCAGTTCTGGTAGCTTCCCTAATTGAAGACGAATTACTTAGCTAAAGTTTGAGAAACTTTAGAAGAAAGACGAGAAATTTTACGAGCAACAGTTTGTTTTTTCAAAACACCTTTGCTGGCCGCTGCCATCATTTTGCTTGTATAAGCTTTTAATGATTCAGTGATGTCTTTAGATTTTGTATCAATTGCTTTTAAAAGAGCTTTTTCCAAAGTTTTTACGCTGCTTTTAACTTGCGTGTTACGGGCTTGTTTCTTAGGAGTTTGACGAGCTCTTTTTTCTGATGACTTATGATTTGCCAAATGGAACCTCCAGGTTCAATATAAAAACTATAGGGGTAGAGAAGTAGCATAGCACCCGACGATATGCAATAAAGTTATGGGATTAAATGACAGATCAAAAAAAAACCGCTAGAAACCCTTAAAACTGGCGCCCAATCGCAGGCTGCTAATGTAAATTCTCTCCAGCTAAGTGCGCAAAGGGTCACCGTATACGCTTTATTAATGTCAGTGGGAACCCTTTCTAGCCGGGTTTTAGGATTAGTCCGCGACACCTTATTTTTTGCCTATTTTGATCGAACGGTTACCGATGCTTGGACGGTGGCTTTTCGAATTCCTAACTTGTTTCGCCGTCTTTTGGGCGAAGGTTCCCTTTCGGTCAGCTTTATCCCTGTTTTTGTCAGTTTAAGAGCCGAAAGAGGTGATCAAAACCAAGAAGTCAAAAATTTGGTGAACGGTTTTTACACCCTTTTGTTGCTGATCCTTTCTGTATTAACGGTTTTGGGTATCATTTTTGGAGCTGAAATTGTTGGCCTCATTGTCGATCAGAATTTTTCACAGGTGCCAGGTAAGTTTGAACTGACCGTAAGGTTGGCTCAGATCATGTTTATTTTTATCTTTTTTATGAGCACTTATGCCTATTTTATGGGGATTTTAAATGCCTGTGGGAAGTATGCATTGGCGGCAGCTGCTCCGGCTTTGTTTAACATCAGTATGATTTTTTCTATGTTCGTTCCTGAGGGTTGGTTCTCGGTCAAAGGCGATTCCTTAGCCTGGGGTGTGGTTTTCGGCGGCCTTTTACAAACGGTCATTTTGGTTCCGACTTTACGACGGATGGGCTACTTTCCAACGTTAAGTTTAAAAATGTTTAGTGCTCCGATTAAAATGGTTTGGCGAAATATGCTTCCTGGTTTTTTTGGTTTGGGGCTGTTGCAGATAACCACTTTAATTAACACTCGGTTTGCCAGTTCGTTGGGTGAAGGAACTAATTCCTATATTTACCTGGCCGATCGACTTTTAGAACTGCCACTTTCCTTGGTTTCCGTTAGTTTGGGAACGGCATTGCTTCCTATACTTTCCAGTCAATGGGCCCTAGGAAAAGTAGAAGAAATGCACGAAACGACAGAACATTACTTGGGTATAAATTTATTTCTAAGTTTATTGGCCGCTTCAGGTCTTTATTTTATGCCGATCCCTATTTTAGAAGTTCTTTTTGGATACGGAAAATTTTCTGCGGCTGATGCCGGAATTACGGCTGAAGTTTTAAAAATTTATTCGTTGATTATGATCAGTTCCAGCGCTGTGCGTGTTTTTGTCCCTTCTTTTTACGCTATTAAAAATACTTGGTATCCAGCTATCGTTTCGGCAGTATGTTTAGTATTTCATGTAGTTATGGCCCCAATTCTTATTTCGCGATACCAGTTACAAGGACTGATCTATTCTACTTTTTTAAGCGGACTTTTAAATTTTACTTTGCTGTTTTCGGGTTATAAATATTTTATCGGAGATATTTCATTTATTAAGTTTACCGTAAAACTTCTTAAGTTTTTATTGATTGCAGTTCCCAGTATTCTTTTTTTCAGCAGCTATGAATGGGCACAAATGCAGATTTTAGGATCAGGAACTTCTTTATTGCATGTTAAGAAAGCGGTCTTAGTGATTACTTATTTAGGAGTTGGAAGTATCGTTTATTTTACGATTGCGTATTTTCTAGGGATTAAAGAATGTAAACAGACGCTAGATCAACTGGGCAACAAATTAAAAACAAAACTCAAAAAGTTATAAACCTTATCTCAGAACTAAAAAAGGCACCGCCAGAGTGCTTTTTTAGTTAATTACAGCGCAAGACTTGGCCTTACGCGATTATGTAGAAGTAATTGAATTTTTTATTGAATTTTTTTGTAAGTAAAGCCTGATTCCAAATAGTCTACTTTGAAAGCATCTTCTAACGTCGTTTCCAATGAGCCAAATACCAATTCATTTCCATCTGCTGAAATGGCCAAAAGTACATCTAATTCAAAGTCTTTCGCTTCGGTAGCATCCACTGCCGTTTTGATGTCGTCACTTTCTGAGCTGGCTTGTGAAAGGGGACCAAAGAAAGGATTTCCGATACCGTGAAATTTCACTTGCATGACTTTTCCACCTTGAACTTTTTCAGAATCACCAACGATGTTAAAAGTTCCACTATTGATAAACAGATGATTGACAGCGTAAAGGCAAGAGCCATCGCTGTCCGTTTTCATACATTGCGCCGCCGTTAGGACCCAAGTTAGTTGGTTACCGTAAACGATCACTTTAGATTCGATAGACTCATCAGTTCCCGCAAGCCAAGTGCCCTGTAGTTTTTGTGCAGTTTCAGTTTCAGCCTGTGAGGCGTTTACAGATAAGATCACCAAAAGACTTAAAAATACATTTTTCATTCAGGACTCCCTAGTTATTAGACGAGCCTTTTGTATTCAAAATTGTAATTTAAGTCAAAACATTTGCGAAAGGATTGAAAACTCTACTCTTTGATTTCAGCCAATGTAGAGTAGTTGTCATTCAACTTTTGGTTTCTATCCACTTCGCTTTTCCAACGAGTGATTTCGCCTTGGTAACCCTTCTTTTTGCCTTTCCATTCATTATCCTGGTTGGCTAGGGTAGTGGCTTTGTTTTGCAAACTTTGTGAAGTTTGAGTTAACTTGTCTGAACGAGATTTCCATTCGGCTTTTTCTTTAGCAGCCTGTTTAAGTTGTTCGTTGTAAGCGGCTAGGTTTTGACTTCGAACCGTTTGGTTCTGTTTTAGGGTGGCTAAAGTCTTCTCTAGCTCTTGAATTTTTTGTTGTTCTGTTTGCAATTGCTTTTGTTCTTCCGCAATCAGTTGATGAACTTCACCTTCCTGAGATTCGGCCTTTTTAAGATTTTCGGTATTATCTGTAATAGTTTGGCTGAGTTCTTTTTTCTGACTATCGACTTGATCCTTGGCTTTGCCAATTTCGCCAATGTTGCCATCCACAATTTCTAAATTCTTCTGATATTCAGTTAAATTTGTTTTTGAATTATTCAGGTTTTGTTTAATGCGGTTTAGACCATCTTGTGCTGTTGTTTGCGCAAGTAACGTAGGGCCGGCTAAAACAAGGGCTAGGGTTAGAAGTAATTTTGTATTCAGAGTTGTTTTCATAATTGCATCCATTCTTTTAATTAATTTTATTTACTAACTTCGAATTGCGAAACTTTTTCTTCACGTGGGCAAACATTCTTTAATGACGAACGGTAGTGACCCAGCTCATCTTCCCAAATCTCACCTTTAAAGTTCCAATTCAATGCTTTATTGTCTTCGACTTTTAGTTGTTCACGCTCTTTATCGGTAATTTCTCCACCCGCCATTTGATAACGGATGTGTTCACCGGCTCCGGAAAAGATCTCGTAGTTTAAGACTTCAGATTGATCCAACGTATTTTTTAAAGTTGTATCCATTTCCGCAAAACGTTTTTGTAGGGCGATACCGGCACGATTTAAAAATTCATTTTTCTCGGATTCGAGGCGCGCTAAACCATTTTTGCGAAGTTCTTTAATTGAGGTTCGAGCTTTCTTGGCGATAAATAATTTTAGTCCAGCATTGAGAAGACGTTTCTCTTCGTAAACGATTTTATCGTTTTTGCCAGTTTTTTTCTCTTCAGCAGTTAAATTCTTTTTCAGCTCGATAATTCGGGCTTTGATTTCGTTTTGAGCCTTAAATAAGTCACGCTCTTGTTTAATTAAATCCAAAGCAATTTTATTAAATCGTAAAACTTGATCTTCTGATTCGTTGATCAAATTCTGTTCGTTAGTGAACGACGGGTGTCGCGCCAGTTCGTAAACAAATATTCGAGGAAGGCCATTCAGCAATTTTTGATCAGAATTTCGGAAAAGGCTTTTTACAGTGTCGTAGTAGTCTGAAGGTTTTGACATATTCGATTTAAATTCAGCCAATTGTTTTTGCACCGGGCTGTATTTACGTTTCATTTCCGCAATAACACGGGCGCCGTCACCATATTGGCAAAGGTTCAAATAGCCGACAGTTCTAACTACGTAGGATTCCGGAGCAAATGTATTTTTAAAGAAGTCTGAATGGAGGGAAAACATATTTCCGGCAGCACCTTCGTAATCTTCAGCTAGAATTTGGCTCCAGGCCTGTTCAATCATAGCTTGCATCCACTCAGGATGTTTTTTATCAATTTTCAAATAATTAGCAAAAGCTTCTTTATACTGTGAAGACTGGAAATACATTCGCGCTAAGTTTAATGCACTCATTGATCGTAATTCATTTTTTGGATCTTTTTCTTCTAGGGTTTTTAACAAGTAAGACTGAGTCGTAATGGCTTCTTGCAATTGTCCGGCACGGTATAATGAAACTGCTTTCAAAAATTGCGAATCAAAATACTTCGGAGAATCTAAGGTGATTTCATCTAAGGCAGATAAAGTTTCGTTTAATTTGCCTTTTTTCATATAGTATTTAGCGCGATTTATATGAAACTGATCGGCTTTTGTAATTTCGATTTTAAATTGGTCCAGCTTTTCATCCAAAAAAGGAACGAATTCTTCGTCCCCAACCAGCGCGTTTTCTGCCAAAAATTGAGTCGCTAATTTTTGCCACTTTGGCTGGCTAGCTTTGACAAGGTCTAATAATTGTTTTTTATATTCGGAGAAAAGTCCTAAATGATAGGAGGTGATTGCCAACTGATAAGTCGCTTCTTCTTTGATTTGACCTTCATCTTGTAGTTCGGAAAACAAAGCCAAAGCCATGTTATAACTTTTCTTTATTTCTAAAAAGATCAAGGCCTGAAGTAGTTTTAATTCCGTCGCCGACATCTCGTCCATTTTAGTTAATTCAACTTGGGGCTCTGTAAAAAAGGGCTTATTGATTTCTGCAAAAGTTGGTATTACCGGTGCGCGAAACAAAGGATCTATTTTGAAAATAGGTTTTGCCAATCCCGCCGCTAAATTTTCGGAATCGTTTTCGGGAGTCTGCCATTTTTTAATATCAACTTGATCTGGAGTCGGGCGCTTAGTTACTTTGACTTCAACGAATTTTTTAGTTTCAGGAAGTTCCACTTTAAATTGTGAATTGGATTGAAATTTAGGTTCTTCGCCGATTTCTAGTTTAGGTATGTTTTTAACGCGATAAGTTTCGGTTTTTGAACCTTTTTTTACTTTTTGGTATATTTCATAGCGTGGAACTGATGAAGATTTCATTAGCAAACC
This sequence comes from Pseudobdellovibrionaceae bacterium, assembly GCA_043720315.1. GTDB lineage: Bacteria > Bdellovibrionota > Bdellovibrionia > Bdellovibrionales > Bdellovibrionaceae > JAYSSX01. Next base: position 7,580 of record JAYSSX010000018.1, read on the forward strand.
ATGCGCCGGCTTTTTACCAGGTTTTACAGTATTTAGCTGTGCCCATGAAGTTTGAAAGTAAAGCACGCTGAGAATGCCAACCACATAGAATATTTTTTTAATATTTCCGTATCCCATAACTCACCTTTTCCTTAGTGAAAGTAAGTCACACCAAATAGAATTGATGTGTCTTGCTGGCTAATTGTGTCGCGTTCACGTAATGCTTCGTTACCGCCAGTTACGTGATAGCGAAATGTATTTTGGCGGGTCCATTTATTCTTAATGTCTAATCGGAAGGCAAAGTGTTCATGAAAGAACAATTGTTGGGTAAAATCGAAATTGTAACCTACAGCTTTGGCAAGTTCATTTTCGCGTTGCAAAGGATCGGCTTGTTTTTCATAAGACATTTGTCCCAAACCCAAAGCGAACTGCATATCAAAATACATAATTTTGGTATCGAGGAAACTCATCTTTGCATAGAAAGGAACGAATATCATATTCAATGAAGAGTAACTCACAAATTTGTTGTAATCGGG
>JAYSSX010000019.1:0-3472 GCA_043720315.1 Pseudobdellovibrionaceae bacterium
AAAAAAGTATTTCCAAAAACTCTACGTTAAAACGTCTCACTGGAACACCGTTCAAAACGGGTTCAGAAATGAAAATCGCCGAAGAACAAATTTTGAAAGAAGAATGGAAAAATGTCGAGCGTGCAAGAGTGCGTAGAAATTTATTTAAATTGGAAAATAATAAAGAAATTTTAGCGCCATTTTTAAAAGGCTTTCAAGCGAAGTTTGTGAACGAAAACGGAAAACACGAACAAGTTGTAAAAGTCTATTTAACTGACGAAGAAGCTGTTCAGGTTGAAATCGATAACGAATTAAAAGCTAAGGATTACAATGCAGCCATGGAAAGTATCGTCAAATCATTAGTTGAAGGATTTATGGGTGGGTACTTTAGAGCCCTAGGCTTGAAAAGTGATGCCGGCGCCGAAGACTTAAAACCAAGAGTTATCAAATAAATCGACCTTCGTTAAAATAAACGGCGCTCGACCAAGATCAGAATCTTCGTAATCTAGAAACGTGGATATTATAAATTCAATGATATTTTTTGGCGTTTTTTAGATAATATGATCTAATCAAGAGTGACAATTTTAATGAAATTAATTTTCTATCTATTAGCTATTTTTATAGTTTCTCCGGCTGTGACAGCAAAAAATGCGGCCGATAAGAAATTTTTTAAATCGGAATTTGCTTGTTATTCTCAAATCGCCGAGAACTCTTCCCTAACTAATGAATCCATCGATCCCAAGTATTATTACCCTCTCGTTACCAAACAGGCTGATCAATGGTTCGGCGTTGAAGATAGGTCTAACGGCGGAAAAGAAGCGCGTCTTTATATTTTTACCGAAGACGGTGCCTACATCCAAAACATACTTCAAAAAAAAAGCTGGCAAGAATTTAGATACTTGATCAAAATTGAAGGAAAACAAAAATTAATCGGATTAGATCGAATCGAAAAAGATTTAAACTACCGATCACTTATGTTTGTCGCTGAAGAGATCAAAACGGCACTGAAATTGTCTTTAGAAACCGGAGAAAAAGTAAGAAAAGTACTTATCGATTCTTTGGCCGAGAAAATTCAAAGCATGAAATCAACATTTGATGCGATCTCCGATCAACGAAGACGCACACTCAGTGCGTTAATGAAAAAAGATCCAGCTACTCAGGATAAAGCCATCACCTTTGAATCGTATTTCGAATCTTTGCCCGAAAAGACTCAGCAACAAATTTCAAAGAAGCAAAACCCCCAAGATTACATTCGGCAACTTAACGAATGTAATCTTGCGTTAGCTGGGGATGAAAAGTATCAGGCCCTTCGAAATTTAGTTGATGCCGAAATCGTGAAGTTTAATCGTGTTGTTGCCCCAACCGCACCTGAAGCTGTGCGCGTTAAATCTGAATCCTCAAATCAGTAATTCATCTCACCTAAAAAGCCAGACGATAGCCCTGTCTATATATGAAAAATAAATACCGATAAAGCCCCAAATGAATTTTCATGGGTTTACTATAATTCTTTTTTTTTCATTGGGATTCGTCAGTGGTCATACCAAGTCAGGCTCGCGCTTAAAACGAATGGTGTAATAGACACAATATAATAGATTTTGAAACCTTCACTCATCAAGGCGCTTCTGGTGCCAAGGAAAGCCGCCCTGCTATTGAAAAAATGATGGCTCGAGTAAAAAGTCTTGAAGCCGAGCAAGTGATCGTGTTTGCCTTCAGCAGATTTGCAAGATCTACGATGCACTTATTAGAGGGTTTGCAGATTCTCAAAGTTCGCAAAACCCGTGTTGTTTCGATCACCGAACAAATTAATACTGATTCTCATTTAGGATTAGCTCTCTTCACAATTTTAGGAAGTTTGGCCCAATTGGAAATTTCATTGATACAAAAACGTGTTAAAGCTGGACAGATGGCTAGTTATGAATTTAATAATATTTATAAGCTTTTTAGCTGTAAATAGAGTACGTAATTATAAATGAATACTATGAACGCTAAATCACCACGCCGGGTTCGCTACAAAGGCAAAAATCCTACAAAATTTACCGAAAAATATAAGGAACTCAACCCCGAAAAATACGCTGAGGATCTAGAAAAGATTAAACAGCGTGGAGCGACTCCAGTGGGTACACACAGGCCGATTTGTGTTGAAGAAATTCTAACAATTCTAAATCCTCAACCCGGAGAAACCGTATTAGATGCAACTCTCGGTTACGGTGGGCACTCCTCGTTTCTTTTACCAAAGATTCAACCGAACGGCCGTTTGATCGGCCTTGATCAAGACCCTATTGAACGACCTAAAACAGAAGCCCGCCTTAGAAAACTGACGGCTGAATTAGGGTTTTTGAATGATCATTTAATAATCGGTGCGATCAATTTCAGTGAATCTAAAAAATTTTTAAATCACCAGGGCATCAACAAAGTCGACATGATCTTAGCGGATCTAGGAATATCCTCGATGCAAATTGACGATCCTCAAAGAGGCTTCTCAATGAAATTCGATGCCCCATTGGATTTACGGATGAATCCTTTAATAGGAATTTCTGCCGCACGATTGATTGCCGAACGCTCAGCTCAGCAAATTGAAGAAATTCTTTTTGAAAATGCCGACGAAACCAGAGCCAATGTTTTTGCTAAGGCCGTACACTCAAAACGACCAAAAACTACACACGAATTAGTGTCCGTACTAAGAGCTGTGATTGCGGGTTTTTCAAAAAAAGTTCAACTCGATCACGGAGAAATTTCGATTAGAAAAGTATTCCAAGCTTTAAGAATTGAAGTCAATCAAGAGTTCAAGGTGCTGGATCAATTTTTAAAAGATATTCCAACAATCTTAAATCCAGGCGGTCGAGTCGCCATTTTATCTTTTCACTCCGGTGAAGATCGCCGAGTAAAAAAATCCTTCCAATCGTTTGAACGTAAAAAAATATATTCATCAGTCGCCGCAGACTTCGTAAGGCCCAGTCCGGCCGAACAGAGCAGCAATACAAGATCTAAATCAGCAAAACTACGTTGGGCAAAATTTTAATTTGCAAAGGTTTCAGGAAGTTAACTCAAACGTGGCATCAAAATTACCCCCAAAAGCTACATCTAATTATAAAGGAGGATCACTCTCGGAAAATTTCAGGATAGTTGTCGCGTGTGCTCAACTGACTAGTTGATATTTTTCTGTTGTAGCTGATTTAATTTTTTCTTTCAAGGGATTTAAATATACAGTTGTCACTGCGTCCCAGTTTCTAGTTTTGCCAGTCCATCTTTCTGGATTTTTTAATTTCGCGATTTCATAAATTTCATTTCTGTTTTTTAAAATATTTTTATCAAGTCCTAAATGTTTTGATTCCGGTGTCACAAAATTTATTCCGCTGTGTAAATGTTCTGTATTGTACCAGGTTTCAAACTTCTGCATCCAAATTTCCGCGTCAACTAAACTTGCAAAAGGTTTTGTTGGAAAAATCGGACAGTATTTTAATGTTTTAAAAAGTGATTCAGAATAAGGATTGTC
>JAYSSX010000020.1:0-2255 GCA_043720315.1 Pseudobdellovibrionaceae bacterium
CCTCAGTTTTGCTAGGCTAGTTTTCGGATTAGCTGACCTTTTTCGGTTTCTTTAACGTACTGTAAAGTCCACAATTCAGCTTCACTTATACGTCTTATAACTTTACCAGTTGGATCTTTTAATAATACAAAATTTTTGGAATCTACCCGCAAGTGTTCAACAGTTAAGTTCTGTTCTTTCACAACTGCTAATTTTTCCAAATGTTTCATCGCTTTTTTAAACTGCTCATCACTCATAGGAGGATGTTGCTGTCCACCACCAAACGACTGCTGTCCATTGGCATCTCTATCAGTAGTAGAGTCAGACTTAATTGATTTTTCAACTTTATTTTTTGCTCGTAACTGCAAAGGTAAAATTGAATTCAAAGCTTGTTTTATATCCATACGTTGATCTCATCGGTACTTATGCAATAAAACATGAGTCTAGAGATTTGCAAAAGTAAAATCTCCTAATTATGTCCAGCCGAAAGTACCCCAGAGAAAAACTAATCTCTCTGGGTAGGTAGGTACATAAAGAAGGAGGTCTTCTTTTTTTAAAAATCATCAAAAAGGTTGATCAATTTACTACCAAGAACCAACCCATTTTGTAAAATTAACCGATCATTTTAAGGGCTAAAGACGGAATTTGATTGGCTTGCGTCAACACGCTTGCTGATGCTTGTAACAAAATATTGTTACGAGCTGCTTCAGCTGATGCTGATGCCACATCTGTATCACGAATTCGTGAATTCGCAGATGATAAATTCTCGTGCTGAACACCCAAATTTTCAACTGTTGATTGAAAACGATTTTGTAATGCACCAATATTTGCGCGAAAGCCGGCAACTTTAGCTTGGGCATCATCTACAATTTGTAACGCTTCTTTTGCGCCGTCTTTTGAATTGAATTCAACTCCTGCAATTCCCAGTTCGCTTGAAGTAGCATTTAGTACTGAAGCATCGAAACTAATTCTATCTGCGAAATCATCATTATTGATACCAACTTGGATATCAAATTTGTCACCACTACCATCCAAAAGATTGGTCGTACCAAATCTTGTTGTTTGTGAAATACGTTGAACTTCATTTTTTAATTGTTGAACCTCGTTATCTACATAACCACGTTCTCTATCCCCTACAGTATCAGAAGCTGCCTGAATGCCTAACTCACGCATACGAGTTAAAATGTTAGAGATCTCCCCTAATCCACCTTCTGCAACTTGTACCATTGAGATACCATCATTAGCATTACGTCCAGCTTGCGATAGACTTCTAATTTGAGACTTTAAATTCTCAGATATACCTAATCCTGCAGCATCATCTGCAGCTTTTGTGATACGACTTCCTGAAGAAAGCTGTGCAAAGCTTTTTCCGATTTCACGCTGTGACGATGTCATCGTTCTTTGCGCGTTGATTGAAGCCACGTTTGTTGTAATTCTCATTCCCATAGGGAACCTCCGTTAAGTTTTATGAATCCTTCATGACTTTAGCCTTGCTCGAACCTACTTCGAACAGTGTAATGGCAAGTGCGCAATCCTTTGCAGCTTGGGTTTGAATTCGTTGGAGACCTAAATCTTTCAACAATCAACTGTGAGTTCCACTTTCGTTTTACTCGCGATTCTAACTTTGCAGTCACTCAAAATTAGCGTCTCGTCTTTCGTTTACCGACTTTCGATCTGCTTGCTTACCTAAACAATCGGCGAGGTCTGTAAAGGCTTTAGTCTGGAAGGCTAAAACTGGACCACTGTCTAGTTGAAACTAGACTTTGGTTGGATACAAACTAGACCAAAGTATTAAGTTTCCAGACTTAAATTCAGGCTAGTTCAGGACTTTATAATAGGAAAAGGGATATCTATAGGAAAGACTAGTCTACCTAGACACAGACCAAAGCACTTAAAAATTAAATTTCAATGTCAAATGGTAATCTCAGCTTATAATCTTATATAGATCAGTGAGATTGGAAATCTAAAATGGAAAATTTTTTCTTAGGTGTAGTCGAACGCTTTCTTAGTTTCATTATTATGGGTGCCATTGGATTAACTATTACTTTTTCCTTACTATCTGGGCAGTTTCCGCCCAAAAAAGAAGTCATTAACAACACTCTGAAATTGACGAAACAGATGTTTGTTTTAAGGAAAGAAATGATGGCCGCTCAAAAATCAGTTGAAGAAGTGAAAGCCGAAGGAAATGAACCAGCCTTAGAAGACATGTTATATATTCAAAGAATAAATATTCAACAAACTGAAACCATGCTGAAGTTAACTGATTTACTTTCAAG
>JAYSSX010000021.1:0-1745 GCA_043720315.1 Pseudobdellovibrionaceae bacterium
TTTCCATTACTCGTGCGCATATGGAAGAGGATGCTGGAAAATCCAATCACTACGGCGAGTATACTTTACTTAATTACAATCGCGCCGGCATTCCGCTATTAGAAATTGTTTCTGGCCCAGACATGACATCTCCAGCCGAGGCGGCCGAGTACGCCCGAACTATGCGCCAGATCCTACGTTATTTAGATGTCTGCGACGGAAACCTGGAAGAAGGTTCCTTACGCTGCGATTGCAACGTCAGTGTTCGCCTAAAGGGTGAAAAAATGTTAGGGACAAAAGTTGAAATTAAAAACATCAATTCATTTCGATTTGTTGAAAAAGCTTTAGAGTACGAAATTGATCGGCAGGTTGATGTTATCGAAGGCGGCGGACAAATTATTCAAGAAACGCGACTGTGGGATCCGGATAAAAATAAAACAACTTCAATGCGAACTAAAGAAAATGCGATGGACTATCGATATTTTCCTGATCCTGATTTGTTACCTATCGTTTTAACGGACGAACAAATTCTAAAATTTAGAAACAGTATTCCTGAACTTCCCAGTCAGCGAGTCAGTCGATTTATAGAAACTTTCCAGTTGTCTGAATATGATGCCTTGGCATTAACCAATGAAAGGGAAATTGCCGATTACTTTGAAGTGGCTGCTGCCAAAAGTGGTAACCCTAAAGCCTGTGCTAACTGGGTTATGACGGAGCTACTTAGAGAACTCAATACGCATCATCTTTCGATTACACAAAGTCATATCAATGCACAGCAATTGGCTGAACTGATTTCTTTAGTTGATAAAGGGACCATTTCGGGAAAAATGGCCAAATCTGTTTTTACTGAAATGTGGACAACAAAGAAATCCGCTTCGGAAATCGTAAAATCAAAAGGAATGACTCAAATTACAGATGTTACATTGATTGAACAGATCGTTGACAAAGTGATGGCGGAAAATCCCTCTCAAGTCGCAGAGTTTCGTAGTGGTAAAGAAAAGGTTTTGGGATTTTTCGTAGGTTCTTGTATGAAAGCAAGTCGTGGGCAAGCTAGTCCTGATGTGCTGAACCAAGTTTTACTAAAAAAACTTAAAGGCTAATATGAAAGTTGCAGCGTTGGATCTGGGAACAAACTCTTTCTTGTGTTTAATCGCCGAGGTGGAGAATTCCATAATCACAAAAGAATATTCAGATCAGGTTGAAATAGTTCGATTAGGTCAGGATGTTAATAGAACAAAAATGTTTCATCCCGATGCTTTAGCTCGTGCTGAGAAGGCACTGCAGGTATTTAAAGAAAAAATTGATTTCTATAAACCAGAGAAAATCCAGGCTTATGCGACTTCTGCGGCTCGGGATGTAACCAATCGTGAAGTATTTTTTGATCTTTTTAAAAAATATCAAATACCCTTGGAAATTATTAGTGGGGATAAAGAAGCAGAATTTACTTTTTTTGGCGGGATTTCCCACCTTCCTCAGCGGCCACACTATGCGGTGGTAGATATTGGTGGTGGCTCTACGGAAATAATTTTTGGCGACAAGACTAAAATCAACTTTGCTCATAGTTTTGATGTAGGAACTGTTCGGCTTAAAGAAATGTTTTTGCAAAATGAAATTCCTACCGACAAGGAATGGCGGAATTTTCAAGATCATATTCAAAAATCTTGGCAACCCTATTTGGCAAAGATGAAAGTCATTGCCGATTCTGATGCCCAGCTGGTTGCTGTCGCCGGTACCCCTACGGAAATTGCAAAAATAGAGATTGGATA
>JAYSSX010000022.1:0-2803 GCA_043720315.1 Pseudobdellovibrionaceae bacterium
AGGCAGCTCCGCTTTATTACGTTTCCGCTGATCTTTATGATAAATATGGAAATTATGAAGGTATCGAAGAATTTGTACGGCTGGCCCTGCAAAAGGGCCTAAAAATTATGTGGCGGCCAATTTATGGGGGGCATTGCGCTGTAGATGTAAGTTCATTAGGAGATTTTTTACTGTAGAGGTATTATAAAAAAATTAGTACGATGATTGTTTTGCCTAGACTAGAAAAATGTACCAAACTTCGTCTGCTAAGTTTATGATTTTTTTGGGATTTGAACAAAGTTTCACCATCGAGTGGGTAGAACCGTAATTCTCAAATTTTAGTTTTTTTACAGAATTCAAAAGAAAAAATTGGTCGGGGAGACAGGATTCGAACCTGCGACCCTCTGGTCCCAAACCAGATGCGCTACCAAACTGCGCTACTCCCCGCACGAGGAGCAAATGTAAAAAAAATACGATTCGAAGTCAATGTTATAAGGTAGGACAAGAATAACTAATTGTGATTTTAGTTCCTGGCTGTACAGTATCGTTAAATTTAAGAACGGAAGCTTCCGCTGTATAGTTGACCTGGTTTTGGGTCGGAGCAAAAGAAACAGCTAAATCAGTAATTTTGCTAATATCACAAGCTAATTGAACCTCTTCTTTATGCTCTCCGATATTTCCCGCGATATTCACCAGTTGAGAACCATAATCTCCTGCACAAATATCACCCTGGATACCACCAGTTATTGAAGTCAAAACAGAATAGACATATCCATAACTTCCTAATACGCGACGGTTATCAGGACGTATGGTTTGATTTCCCTGTGCATTTAAGCAAGCCTTTGATGCAGGGTTATAACTGCTTTCAAAGTCTGAAGGCTCAAAACTTCCAGATGCCAAATCCATTGCGACTTGTTCAGCAGATTTTCCGCCTCTTAAGCTTCCCGGATTTACAATGATAGAATGAACGCTCATCGTCTTATTGGCGTATTTTGATTTAACATTGTTAATCAAAGTGAGAGGCAAATCGTTTGTCTCTAATGAGTATTGCGGCGACAAGTTGTAAGCCGAACTTCTCTCATCTTCATCAGACAAAACTACGATAGCCAAATGAGAGTTTGCTCTGATAAATGAATTTGGATTTTGCGTAACAAATAAATTGGCAGCGTAAACTCCGCGCTCATCAAACGAAGGACATGAAGTCTCGACATCATTGTTTGTCGTTTTCAATAAATTTTCACAGGCAGCTGTTTCATTTCTTTTGATAGCTTCAGAAAACAAAGTCGATCTATTTGAAGTTGATTGAGTCAGGAATGATTCGCCATTAGAAAATTTGATTAATTTAGCATCCTGCAAAGCGCCATTTTGATTCACAGCTCTAGCTGGATTACTTGCACCTGAAATATCAGTCGTAATAATACCGATTCTATAGTCGATACTTTGGCTATCTAGCTCTTGAATAAATACGCTGAATTTATCAGACATATTTTTTTGTTCGTAAGACATAGAACCCGAATTATCATTAATAAATAAAATATCAACCATCCCACCAGACGAAGTGATTGTCGTATTAAACAGGTCCCTTTTTCCGGTAGATATGCAAGTCTGAGCCGAGTTCTGGCATTTGTTAATTGCAGTGTCTTTCGAAAATTTTACTGGAGAACACGCAACGTAGTACCCCAGAAAAATAAAGACTGATAAAAATTTATAGAATGCCTTCATAAGACACACCTCTTCTACCTGTACTTTAATCCAAGAGTAGTGCCAATAGGAAGTGTTGCCTAACTTATCGAAATTAGCTGTTTTTTTAGAATTTAAAGGCCATTGGCTGTGTCAATTTTAGTTATTCTGACAAAAATTGCTTTATACCCCTGGCAAATTTTAATGTCTTTTAAGATCATTAAATAATGAATAAAAAGTTCCTACTCATTGTAATTGGTTTTGCCTTTGTAGTGATAGTCGCCCTTTTACTGGAAGCCAATCTGCAAAAACCCCACCCAAAACTCCAAGAACCTTTTATAGCTAAAATTCAAGAATACCCTGCCTCAACCGAAGCCGTTAAAAGCACAGGTAAGCCAATTCAATTTAAAAAGATCAAAATTGTCTGTGATAGTAAGTCAGCCACGAAATTTTTAGAGAATAAGATAGGGACCCAACCAATGATAGATCCTACATCCACGCATTCGCTGGAAGTAACCTGCTATGAAGAGGATGATTTAATGATTTTTCAACTAAGCTATTTTGAAAATAAGAATAAGACTTTTGAAAACTATTTTAAGCAAAAAAAAAGCTCAGTTGATTTTATCAACTGAGCTTTAAGCATCCGCTAATTTCTTAACGGACAAAAATAGAGCTGGCATCGCGCTACTCTCCCACACGGTTGCCCGTGCAATACCATCGCCGCAAGAGAGCTTAACTGCTGAGTTCGGAATGGGATCAGGTGTGGCCTCTCTGCTATAAACGCCAGCAAAAACTGTAATTGTGTATCAACAAACGTACTACTTACACAAGTAAAAATTATTGCAATTTAGTAAATTGAAAATTTGAAAAGTTTAACTTTAGTGATTCTTAGCGTTGGGTTAACTCCAACAATATTTTATAAAAGTCTCACGACCTATTAGTACAGTTCGGCTGAATACATTACTGTATTTACACCCACTGCCTATCAACCTCGTAGTCTCCGAGGAGTCTTTAGGGGGCCGAAGCCCCAGTGAGATCTAATCTCGCAGTTAGCTTCCCGCTTAGATGCTTTCAGCGGTTATCTATTCCGAACATAGCTACCCTGCATTGCCGCTGGCGCGACAACAGGAACACCAGAGGTTCG
>JAYSSX010000023.1:0-1619 GCA_043720315.1 Pseudobdellovibrionaceae bacterium
CTTCCATGTTTTTAACCAATGTTAAAAGAGGAACAATGTTTCCCTTTCGAGAACTCATCGCCCCATCAGGAAGTTCGACAAAATTATATTTTAAATGAAAACAATTTTTTGCTTTTTCAAAACCTAACTTCTCCAAAACTTTAAAAACCTGCTTGAAGTGTAATTCCTGGCGAAGATCGACCACATAAATACTTTTATCGATATTGAAGTCCTGGAACTTTTTTCGAGCCAATTCAAGATCTTTTGTGGCATAAAGCCCATTGCCATCTGACTTCAGCAAAAGGCAAAATCCTAAATTTTCATCAGTGAGGTCGTAACCAATTGCACCTTCACTTTGAACCAGTTTGCCTTCAGCGAACAACTTTTTAACATAGGCTACTGACGGCGCATCCACTTCGGATTCCCAATACCAACGATCAAAACTGATACCCGCCCAATTGTACACTTGATTCATCAGCTCAATAGACCATTCGCGTGTTTCTTTCCATAGATCATAATATTCACCACTTTGGTTTTCCAATTGTTTCAAAATAAGAGTCAGCTGCTCACGATTTCGGTCTTCTTGCGGAGTTCCGGTTTCATCTTCCAACTTCAGGTGGGCTTTGGAATAAATGCTTCCGATCCATTCGCCTTTCCTTGTTTGCGGAACCGGTTCCCGATTGTGAAACTTCAAATACCATAGACATTTGGCAACGTGTGTTCCTACATCGCCGGGGAAAGTGCTTCCGATGACTGAAAAACCCGAATACTTTAGCATTCGAATCAAAGAGTCTCCTAAACAAGCGTTTCTAAGGTGACCCACATGCAGTTCTTTATGCGTATTCGGTTGTGAATACTCAATCATCATTTTTTCTTTAGAGTCGGTGAGATTTTGTTTAAAAAATGATTGATCGGCAATCCGATCCATAAGATTTTTTTTATAAAATTGATTAGTAAAAATAAAATTCACATAAGGCCCTGCCGCCTTCACTGAAGAAAAGGAGGGCGAAGAAATTTTGGCAGCCACTTCCGAAGCTACTACAGCTGGTGATTTTTTGAGAATTTTTGAGGCGATAAAACAACCGAAAGCCAAATCGGCCATATTTAAATCCGGCGGTTCAACTAAAAGATTATAAAAATCCATAATTGCGATATCAGCTTCCGTTAATCCCGTTTGCAGTAATGCTTTTTTTAAATGGATAGCACTTTCTGCGCGAAAATGATCCCAGGATAAGTTGTAACTCATGATATCGAATTCTCCATAGATACTGTTTTAAAGCTCCACAGCCTAAACGATAATCAAAAAAAAAGCCACGGACAATGTAATTTGTCCGTGGCTTAAAAATCATATTTTAAACAAAAAATTAATGTAAATCGACTGTACTTATTTCTTTAGCTTTGGTGACTGCTTTTTCAGCATCAACCAATCCTGCACCCATTTCATTATTAGGAGAAGGCAATGACTGGGTTGTCATTTTCAAGATTTCCAAAATTTTGGCCGGCTTTAATGCCTTGTTGGCCGCTTTCATCAAAGCGACCACTCCGGCAACGTGAGGAGTCGCCATCGAAGTTCCGTCAAAGTTAGAATAATCAGCAGGAACTGTTTTCACCGAAGCCGCAACTGAAATATGAGAGTCTAA
>JAYSSX010000024.1:0-5014 GCA_043720315.1 Pseudobdellovibrionaceae bacterium
TTCGGACAACTGATATTCACCTCTATGCAGTCCAATGCGTTTTTGATTAACATCGCCGTTCTTATAAAGATAAGAAACGTTATAATAATAACCTTCAGAGCTTATGACTTGATAAATCTCTTCGGTTCCCAATTCAGGATCAACACCGTGATCATTGTTTTTGTAGTCGTAACGGCCCCATACCTGTCTCCAGCTCCCCGCCAAAATGCCCATTCTTTCTTTAAGAGTAGATTGCGGCGCAATAGAAAGTAATTTTTGAACTAAAGGTTCCAAACTTTGCTGTTTTGACAAATCTGGATCGCCTTGCCCTTCGTAAGATTTCGCCAGGGAAATGATTTGCTGCTTTAACAGGTTCTTCTCCGACTCTAGATCAGCAGAATCTGCTGATGATGCAATTGAAATAAACAAACCCAATACAGTTAAAGTAAACATTTTTTTCATAACCTGTTTTCCATACTCTTTTCACCGTGCCTAAAAAAAATAATTTGTATAGCTTTTTCTATACAACAACAAAAAACTCCCCTATGATGCCAAATATGAATAAAATGGACTACTATTCATTACGGCAAGTTGCCAATTTAACCGGCCTAAGCGAGTTTACACTACGAGGCTGGGAAGGCCGCTATAACGCCTTTGAACCAAGCCGTACTCATACTGGGCGCAGACTCTATTCTCAGAATGACATCAGGCGCGCCTTTCTACTTAGAGAGCTCACAGAACTAGGCCACCGAATTGGTGACATCGCACAACAATCCAATACACTTTTAAAAAAGAAATTAGACTCCTCTGGATCTCAATACCAAGAATTGACAGCAAAGACGTCCAAAGGAATTGAGGCCTTGATGAAGTTAACTGTTTTTCACGAATGGGATAAATTAAAACAGGAGATCTCGACGCTTGTCCGAAAGCAAAAGCCCCTATTGGCTATTGAAAGAATTATTTTACCGATCTTAGGTCAACTGGGAATGTTTGTCGCTAGCCGTAAAATAAGTATTGCTCAGGAGCATATCTTGTCTGCCCTTATCAAAGGACAACTTTATGCTTTGCTGTCTCGGCCGAGAAAGCCTGTAGCACAGCAAAAATTTTCTGTGGTTCTTGCTTCACCGGAAGGAGACTTTCACGACATTGGACTGTTGATCGCCCACGTCATCTTTAATTCTCTTGGGGTAAGGTCTCTCTTTATGGGACCCAATACCCCAAAAAGCGAACTATGTGAAACAGCACTAAGATTTGGAGCTACCCATGTTTTATTGGCATCGACCGTAAGTCGAAGTCAGGGAGCAAGAGAAGAAATTTATTCTTACATTCACCATGTTGATCAGAACTTACCAAAAACAGTTGCATTGTGGGTTGGCGGACGAAACTTTGAAAAATTAAGTTTTAACCTATCTCGAGACTTTAAATACTTTGATAACTTGTTAAATCTTCCGAACTCTGTCCGAGGTTCCGTAAAGAAAGCGCGCTGTCAGCAAAATATGAAATTTCAAAGGTAGGAACTATGATGAAAACTATTATTTACTTTTTATTTTCATTAACAGCTTGTGCATCGGAGGTCAAAGTGAACACTGTTAAAACCGTAGATTTGAATCGTTTTATGGGAAGCTGGTACGTACTAGCCGGACGTTTTACTCTTCTAGAATCTGAAGTTCACAATGGACTTGAAATTTATACTTGGAACGACGAAAAACAAAGAATCGACGTCGACTTTACCTACAACAAAGGGAGCCTCGATGGACCAAAAAAATCGATTCCACAAAAGGGCTGGGTCTTTAATAAAGAAACAAATGCCCATTGGAAAGTGAGTCCACTTTGGCCCTTCAAGTTTGATTACCTAATAGTTGATTTAGACGAAAATTACCAGTGGACCGCAATCGGTGTACCCGATCAAAAATATTTATGGATTATGGCTAGAGACTGGAAAAATCCTGAAGTCGTAATTAAGGCGGCAACAGAACGTTTAGAAAAAAAGGGGTATGACGCGAAAAATTTGGTATTTGTTCCCCATCGATGGCCGTGATGTAATAAGTTAGCATGCAGTATTCAATGATTTATAAATTTATTTTATTCTTACTACTCATTTTTAAAATTAATCTGGCTATTGCTGAAAAACACGATATCTTCCAAGGTATTGCCAGAGAAAATAGTAAAATTGTCTATATTGAAAAGCACGATGTTACTTTCGATGACAAAGAAAATGTCCTCGAGGCGACGACGACTTACTGGGACCCAGCCGGAAAACGATTGGCAATATTAACTTCGGATTTCCGAAAGAGCCTGAGTCTTCCCGAGCATGTCTTTATTGATGAGCGCACGAAAGGAAAATATGGCATTCGTCGCGATGGTGAGAAAATTGTTTTATTTAATCAAGATCTTAGTAAGCCAGAAATAACTTCTGTCTTAGAAAATCAACCTGACCGAGACCGAATACAAGTTGGCTGTCAGGGCTTTAATTATTTTTTAAAAGGCAAAATCGATCACCTTAAAGAAATTAAAACACAGCCAGTGCTTTTCATGGTTCCGGGCGATCTGAGCACTTATAAGTTTGTCTTACAATTCGAAACTGAAAACAAGGATCAAACGGTGAATTTCAAAGTCAAAATTGAAAATTGGTTTTTGCGTGCATTTGCCCCTGAATTAGAATTTCGGTATGACAAAAAAATAAACCGGATTGTTTGGTACAAAGGGATTTCAAATATAAAAAATGACAGCGGCAAGGTGATGAACGTAACGATTGACTACGAATACTAATGAAAATTTGATAGATTTTATCTATCGCAAAAAAGTTTTTAATCATTAGACAATGATATATTTCTTATCTAAGATTCTTGGAAAGACAAACCAGCAGGAGAAACGGTATGAACAAATGTCCTTTTAATCACGGCGCAAAAGTTACGCAAGACTCTCAGTCCAATAGCAACTGGTGGCCAAAACAACTTAATCTTAAAATTCTTAGCCTACATTCTCCAATGCGAAATCCCATGGATGCAGAGTTTGACTATGCAAAAGAGTTTAAAAAATTGGACTACAAATCTTTAAAAAAGGATCTTCTGAAACTGATGACTGACTCTCAAGACTGGTGGCCAGCAGATTGGGGACACTACGGCGGTTTATTTATTCGCTTGGCTTGGCATAGCGCTGGTACCTACAGAACCAGCGATGGTCGTGGCGGAGGCAGCACAGGTAATCAAAGGTTTGCACCATTGAATAGTTGGCCTGACAATGGAAACCTAGACAAAGCACGCAGACTGCTTTGGCCGATAAAGAAAAAATATGGAAATAAAATTTCTTGGGCCGACTTAATGATACTTGCAGGTAATGTTGCGTTGGAATCCATGGGTTTTAAAACATTTGGTTTTGCCGGTGGGAGAATCGATATTTGGGAACCCGAAGATGATATTTATTGGGGATCAGAAAAAAATTGGCTGGGTGACGATCGCTACACAGGCGAGCGAAATTTAGAAAACCCCCTTGCCGCTGTCCAAATGGGATTAATCTACGTTAATCCGGAAGGACCCAATGGGAATCCAGATCCTATAGCTTCAGGACGAGACATTCGAGAAACATTTGCACGTATGGCTATGAACGATGAAGAGACTGTGGCCCTAGTCGCCGGAGGACATACATTCGGAAAAGCTCATGGAGCTGGGGATCCTAAATTGGTTGGCCCGGAACCGGAAGGTGCTAACTTTGAACAAATGGGCTTAGGATGGAAAAATAAATTTGGGAGTGGCAAAGGCTTACATACAACAACGAGTGGAATTGAGGGAGCCTGGAAACCAAATCCAACAAAATGGGACAATGGTTACTTTGAAATGCTTTTTAAATACGATTGGCAACTTTCAAAGAGTCCAGCTGGGGCACACCAATGGCACCCAATAAACTGCGAGGTTAAAGACCTGATTCCTGATGCGCACGATCCTCAGAAAAAGCATCCGCCAATGATGACGACGGCAGATTTGGCCTTACGATTTGATCCGGCTTATGAAAAAATATCCAGACGATTCCTTAAAGAAAATAAAGTTTTTGCAGACGCTTTCGCTAGAGCGTGGTTTAAGCTGACTCATCGAGATTTGGGTCCTCGAGCCCGTTACCTTGGGCCCGAAGTTCCAAAAGAAGAATTATTGTGGCAAGATCCAATTGAAAAAGGAAAAGCTTCTACGATTAATGATTCGGATATCACTACTCTAAAAAAGAAAATCCTAAAATCGGGCTTAAGCATTTCACAATTGGTTACGACCGCGTGGGCCTCAGCGTCTACCTTTCGTGCGTCGGATATGCGTGGCGGAGCCAATGGCGCCCGTATTCGCCTAGCCCCTCAAAATGAATGGGAAGTAAATCAGCCCGCAGAGTTAGGAAAGGTGCTGGGTAAACTGGAGATAATTCAAGAAGATTTTAATTCAAAAAATAAAAAAAAGAGAGTTTCTCTGGCGGATTTAATCGTGCTGGGGGGCACTGCTGCTATCGAGGAAGCTGCAAAAAAAGCTGGTCAAAAAGTGAAAGCAGCTTTTGTACCAGGGCGTGGCGATGCAGCACAAGATCAAACGGACATTGAGTCTTTTCAAGTGATGCAACCTATGGCTGATGGATTCAGAAACTATGCCCGAAAAGGCTTAACTAAATTTGGACCGGAGTTTTTGTTGGATCGTGCACAATTGCTGTCACTAACATTACCTGAAATGACCGTTTTAATTGGTGGTCTTCGGGTATTAGGGGTAACACATGGCGGGTCAAAACATGGATTATTGACATCAAAATTAGGTACATTAACCAACGATTTTTTTGTGAATCTACTAGACATGCGAACAGACTGGAAGCCATCTGAAACAGATGGCTTTTATGAAGGCTTTGATCGCAGCTCGGGTAAACTGAAATGGACAGGCACTCGCACCGACCTACTATTTGGATCTAATTCGGAACTTCGTGCATTGGCTGAAGTCTATGCACAAGATGATGCAAAATCTAAATTTGCAAATGACTTTGTTAGGGCATGGACCAAAGTAATGAACTTAGATCG
>JAYSSX010000025.1:0-1802 GCA_043720315.1 Pseudobdellovibrionaceae bacterium
ATTCTCCCGATTTTAAATCGGGGAGAGATGTTTTGAGTTATTCCTACGTGCTTTCCTTCGATCGCCAATTTAGCCAGTCTTCTTTGATCAAAAGGGACGCGAAAAGCGGTAATATTTTCGTGGCCAGGAACTTCAAATTGATCATCCAAAAAAATATTTAGTCTTTTAAAGTTGGCCATTAAAATCCCATTTTTGGATTTTAAGGTTGCGGATTTTTTCCATGTTGGAAGATTTTCAATATTGAAAATTTCGCTGCCAATTGAAATTTTGTGATCGTTGCCTCCCATAGGAAATTCAACAATGGCGACCATTAGGTCTTTCGTGTCTTTAACGACTAATATCATTTCTGTTGAAGAACGGTCTTGCCACACGCCAAACAACAAATCTTCCTTTTGGAAATTTGATTTGTTTATTTTAGGGGAAATTGAATTCCACATTTGGTCGGACGTTAAAAGTAGACTTTCTGAAAATATTCGAGCTCGATACTTCAGGCCGAGATAGATTACAATCGCAAACATTATTGTCGAAAGAAACAAAATGAAAAAAAGTAAAGTCATGTCACCACCTCTTTTTGCTAGGCCCTCTGGCCACTGGTTCTGCGATCAATGGATTTTCTGGCCAACTGTGCTTTGGATATTTGATTTTGTATTCGCGTCTGATTTCAGGGTAAGTATTCTTCCAGAAACTTTCAAGATCTTCAGTAATTTGAATCGGACGATAGTTCGGAGCCAGCAGATGGAAAGTTAGATTTAATCTTCCTCCAGCCAACTTAGGAAATAACTTCATTCCAAACAGTTCTTGAATGCGTACTTCGCAATAAGGATTTTTGTCTAAGTGGTATTTGATCGCAATCGAGCTACCTGTCGGGGCGGTAAAATGATTCGGTAACTGTGCCTTTAGAAATTCAAGATCGCCTTTTTCAAGGACTTGCTGAAAATAGCTAAACCAGTTCTTTTCCATAATCGTTCTGATGTCCGATTCTCCGTAGGCAGCCAATTGAATCAACTGATCAAGTTTTTCCTTAGGAAGAATCGGGTGGTCCATTATATTTTCAGCAATCGCCACACGTAAAAAAGGCTGTTCTACTTCGGGATAGGTCTTGAACAGAGAAACCCAGTTTTTAGTCAAGTATTCATTAATATGTTCCTTAATTTCTTCAGGGTAGGCTTTGCGACTTTGATGTTGATCTATCAACAGCGAATCTAAATAGGTGGCCTCTTTAAATTCAAACTGTAAAGTTCTTTCATTAAATAACAACTCACTTTTTTTAGTTAGTTCCTTAACATAAGATTTTTTGATAAGTTCTTTGGGAATCGACGAAACGATAGTGCAAACAGAATCGCCCTTTTCAAGTTCTAACATTTGCAAAGCCACGAAATATTCTAGAGTTAGTTTCGTTTTTAGTTTTATTCCTTTTCCATTCAGTAAAATCGCGGAATCGGATTCCATCCGCTTCTTTGCCAATCGATCTTTGAACGAAAATAAAACGGTTTTTTGGAAATTCTCGACAAATTCAACAGTAAAAAAACGATCGCGAGGATCTGGATCTTTGCTGGTTGCAATAGCTAAGTTGCTCTTAAATAGGGACAACAATTGATCAAAAGTCTTTTGTTGTCTGGGATCCAATCGTTGGTCCAAAAAGTTCAGTAAGTCGCATTGATAATAGGGAGCTTCGCTAGTGGTGGCTCGAGTATTTTCTAAAAAAAGCACACTTTTGATTCCCGACTTTAAAATTTTATTTTCTTCAGCCAGTAATAAAAACTGGGCAAACCGATTAGACAAAGGCAGCTGAATGGATCGTT
>JAYSSX010000026.1:0-4779 GCA_043720315.1 Pseudobdellovibrionaceae bacterium
GCCTACCGTTTGGCCGAAGCAGGCTACTCCGTGCTGGTGATTGAGGCCGGAACAAAAAACCGATCACTCATCGGCGAAACTCCAGGTCTTCATCTTTCTTCTTCAGTAGATCCAGAAGTAAATTGGAATTTTTATGTTCAGCACTACAGCGATCGCGAGAAACATGGGCGTAGATATACCCCAGACAAAGGAATGCTGTATCCCCGCGCTTCGGCCTTGGGCGGATGTACTGAACATCACGTTATGTTAATGATGAGCCCCGCCGCTGAGGAGTGGAATGAAATGGCGGATCTTGTAAAAGACGATTCTTGGAGCAGCCCCTTCATGTCAAAGGCTCTACAAAATGTAAAATGTTGGCTCCCTTTGGAAAAACCCAATCCCATTCCTTTACTGAATGACTTTCCTTTATCAGGTTTTGCCACTTCTGCCGTTCTAGGAAATCTTAGTACACCTGATGTCGATCCCATGTCTGATGAAAACATTAATCACCCGAGTGAAGGAGTTTTTTTACCTCCATTAAGCATTAAAGACGGTAAAAGATTCGGGACAAGAAATCTTCTTCTTCTAGGCCAACAGAGATTTCCAAGTCTAAAAATTCTCACTGAATCTTTCGTAACAAAAATTAATTTCGAACCGGGATCAAAACCGCTAAAGGCCGTCGGCGTAAATGTCACACAAGGCTCAATGTTATATCAGGCCACTCAGAAATCTTCGCCAGGAACAATTGGCAAAAAATACTATTTTAAAGCAAAAAAAGAAGTAGTTATCGCCGGCGGAGCTTTTAACTCGCCTCAAATTTTAATGCTTTCGGGAATTGGAAACGAAGAACAATTACGTAAGAACGGAATTAAAACTCTTTTAGATTTGCCTGGTGTAGGAGAAAATCTTCAAGATCGCGTTGAGGCTTCTGTTGTATATGAATTTAAAAATGATTTTTCGATCATTAATCATTGCAAGGTCGGCGAACTCGATGATCCCTGCCTTACTGATTATCTCAAACATAAAAACACTCATCCTTATTCTTCAAATGGGGTATTGCTGGGAATCAAAAGAAAGTCAGATCCGAAACTTTCAAGACCAGACTTGTTTATATTCGCAACTCCCAGCCACTTTGAAGGCTACAAACCTGGCTTTGGGAAAACCACTTTGGAAAAGTCCAACCGAATTACTTGGGCTATTTTGAAGGCCTATACTTCTAGCCAAGGAACAGTAAAAATTAAATCCGACAACCCCTTTGCAATGCCCGAAATTAATTTTCGCGATTTTGGTGATGGCAATCCTCAGCATCCCGATGCTACTGCGCTTGCTAAAGGAATACAGCTGGCAAGGGAAACACAAGCAAAACTTCAAAATTTTCGCTGGTTAGATGGAAACTCTAGCAAAGAAATTTATCCTGGAAATACAGTAATGACTGACGCTGAATTGCGTGATTTTTCAATTAAAGAATGTTGGGGGCATCATGCCTCGTGCTCAAATAAAATGGGTACAGCAAAAGACTCAATGGCTGTTTTAGATTCTAAGTTAAAAGTAAACGGAACTTCGAACTTAAGAGTTATCGATGCTTCCTCCTTTCCAAAAATTCCCGGTTTCTATATTACAATGGCGATCTATATGCTGGCCGAAAAGGCCAGTAAAGACATAATCAGCAAAGCCCGGGGTCTGAAATGAAGTCAGATCAATTTGACTTATTGATTATCGGCAGTGGGTACGGCGGATCGGTAATGGCTGCCAGAACAGCCGCTGCCCTTCCAGGTAAAACAATTGGCCTGTTGGAACGTGGAAAACGATTTCTGCCAGGCGATTTTCCCAGTAATACTCTTTCATTAATTAAAGAAGTAAAAACCAGATTTCAACCCTTAGGTTTATTCGACTATAAACCTACTGAATCAATGGACATTCTTAGCGCCAACGGGTTAGGCGGAACTTCCCTGATTAACGCAGCTGTTATGTTACGTGCAGACGCTGAAACTTTCAAACTTTGGCCTAAAGATATTAATTCCGACTCCTTGCAACCTTTTTATGAAAAAGCCGAAGCTGTTTTAAAACCAAACTCGGTAAAAACATCCTATCCTAAATCGGAACTTATGAAGGAACTTTCAAAAAAATCCGGTTTTGCTTTTAATGCAGCGCCAGTGGCAATCAACTTTGATTCAAGCGATCGTAAGGTGTGTAACGGTTGTGGCGATTGTGTGACCGGCTGTAATATAGGAGCAAAAAATTCTTTAGATCACAATTACATTCGTCAAGCGGAAAACAATGGCTGTACTATTTTTACCGCAATAGACGTCCAAAATCTCAGTTGGGATAACAATCTAGAATTTCCATTCAAAGTAAAAACCGCAGGCCTTGTGTATCATGCAAAAAAAGTGGTCCTGAGTGCCGGCGTGACCGGAAGTTTTCAAATTCTCAATCAAAGTGCTGCCACAAACCAGTTACCCTTATCGCCCACACTCGGAAAACATTTTTCTGGAAATCTAGATGCAATTTCAGTTTCAGTCGATTCGAATACACCGACTTCGTCCTTAGGAACCTCTACCAACAAAAATCCACCTGGCCCCACCATAATGACTTATTTAGAAGGTCGCAAAGAAGGTAAAGGATTTATTATTCAGGATGGATCGATTCCGTCAGCCCTGACTGGGCCTTCTTTGCTTGTGGCATTAATTTTATTGCTATTAAATCCGCTCCGATTGTTCCTAGCTTTTAAAAAATATGGAATCCGTTTGCTTTCAGAGACCGTAAATAACTCGCAAGTGTTTCTATTAATGGGATATGACGAAGCCGGAGGAATTCTACAACAGAAAAAAGGGCGACTTCACATCGAATGGAATAATTCGGGTGCACAGAAAAGTTTAATCGATGGACGTAAACAACTAAAAAAACTTAATACTCTTTTAGGCAGCGTTTATCTGCCAAATTTAAAAGAGTCTTTAGCTTCATTTTTCCCCTCAGCAACCACTCCGATTACTGTCCACGCTTTAGGTGGCGTACCTATGGGAACTTCCGTAGAAAACGGGGTTGTCGATTCTTATGGAAGAGTCTTCCATATTCAAGGGAACTTCATCCCAGGTCTAAGAGTAGTTGATGGCTCGATCTGTCGGACTTCACTGGGGTGTAATCCGTCGTTGACGATAGCAGCCTTGGCAGAACGATCAGCCGAACACTTAATTGCAGAGTTCATTTCGGAAGAATCGAGTCAACAAATATGAAGACATCATACATTTTTGTCTTTCTACTTTCAATGCTGCTTCCCCATTTTGCCTCAAGTAACTTTTCCAGTCAGTCCGTATGGGTGAATGTTTTAGGCGGAAAAACGCATTTGGTGATCAATCAACCGACGGTGGGCACTGAATCTAAGGGTGTAATTTATTTTTTTCATGGACACGGCGATCGGGCGGATAATCATGGCGATTTTTTTGAAAAATTCAGTTACCAAGGTTTTACGGTGATTGGTTTTGATCTACCGGGACACGGCGATTCCGAAATGGGGTCACTGGATAAATATTCGTTCGAAGATTTTTTCGCCATTACTGCAGCCGTGATTTCGCAAACATTGAAACCAGGCCAACCTTTTTACTTCGTTGGATGGTCCTTCGGTGGGTTGATTGCCTACGAATATGCTCAACAGTTGGAAAAAACAAATCGTCCGTTGCCAAAAAAACTTGTTTTATGGACTCCGGCCTTTTTTGGACGACCCCTTCCTGGGAAAATCGGAAGGGCCGATCTTCGCCTCTTAACTCAAAACTCGTTACTGCATGTTTCTGCTCCAAAACCTCAGTATTTTATGGAAACGCCGCTTTTTACTTTGCGGTTGTTGGCAGAAACCATGCCTTATCGTTGGAAAAACTGGGACCTGAAAATCCCTACAATGGTTTTACTTTCCGACGATTCGTTTGATTACTATGTGGATCCAAACAAAACTCTGGATTTTTTAAAACGTGGGCAAAGCACTCCCCTCATTGGAAAATGCGACGAAGCCTGGCATGCCTTAGATTTCGAGCCCAAGATTATCCAAAAACAAGTTTTCAGTCTCACTCAAGACTTCCTGCAAGAAAGGTCACCATGGACTCCGTTTTCGGAAACACTTTGTCATCTGATGTAGCCTATTATTCCTTTCAAGAAAACTTTTTCGGCAAAACCGATGACAATCGAATGAAAGTAAATTTAGACAATCTCAGTTTGACTCTCACTGATGAGCACTTTTTTTCGCAAATCTATTTTTCAGATAATGGATTAGAAGGTAAAATCCTAAAAGGTAGTATTGAAATCGTTCTTGAAGGAAATCAAAAATTTAGCGGCCCGTTAACCAAGGGATCCGTTCATATTTTGTATGACGAAGGCTCTTTGATTAAGTACATGCACTATGAAATGGAATTTTTAATTCAAGGCGAACTTTTACGACTTCGCGGCGACAAGTATCTTTATCGAAAACCACGAAATCCTCTGATACTTCTAAGAATTTTAGATGAAACCACCCGCCTTTATGCAAAGATTGAGTGGCAAAAGCGCTTTTATGACTTAGAGTTGAAAGTCAACGCAAGCGGCCTTCTGCAAATGCTGTTAACCTCTTCAATTGAGGTCGATCCAGGCCACAATTCGATTTTTGCTTTGTTAAGATTTCTCCGTAAGTTCGGATACACACTGATTAAGTGGTATTTTTAACTTAATTACCTGTCAAAAAAATGAACAGCTATCAAAACCCGAAAACTGTGCTAGATTGCATCTTTTAAGAAGCACAAAAACCTGCGTAAGGGGTATTTATGAATTCAACAGCAAGTC
>JAYSSX010000027.1:0-3083 GCA_043720315.1 Pseudobdellovibrionaceae bacterium
CGATAGACCCTAAATTTGCATCTGCATATGCAACTATCGCAGACTATTATTCGCAAAAATACAATTATGCCCAGGCTATTCAATACTTAAGCAAGGGTGTAAGTCAGCTGAATAATAACTATGAGTTGTTGCGTAGTTATGGGCTAGTTGAATATCGAAGAAATAATATGAAAGATGCAGTTGGTTTTTTACAGCGGGCATTGAAAATTTATGATAATGATATTGAAACATTAAATCTACTTTCAAAATCTTTTTTGATGTTGCACGACTTTAACATGGCTAAACAGTATTCAGTAAATTCTTTGGAACTAGATAGTACCAATAATGAATCCCAAATTATTTATGCTCAGGTCTTGGCACAATTCCAAGGGGTCGACTCGGGAATTCTCTATTTAAAGGATCTAATAAGTCGGTTTTCTTACACAATCGATTTCCGATTGGCTTTGGCAGAAATGTACAAATCAGAGGATCGCTTTAATGAAGCGAACGATATCTTTACTAGAATTACTGAAGCCGATCCTAGAAACAAAAAGGCTTTTATCGGTCAAGGTGAGTCGCTGCAGGGAATGGCGCAGTTTGAAAAGGCATTGCGGTCGTTTTTGAATGCCGCCATTTTGGATCCATCCGATGCCGAGCCGCTCTATAAAGCCGGACTTTTGTACTACGAAAAAGAACAATATAACGAAGCCATTACCCAATTGAAGCGGGCACAAAAAATCAATGAATTTTATCCACGGATAAATTATAAAATTGGTCAAAGTTACTTTATGATGGGTCAGTTAGAGTTAGCACTTCAATATAGCATGGAAGAACGCAAAAATAATCCTAACATTGCTGATTCCTACTTATTAGCGGCGGAAGTCTATTCTTCAACTAAACAGTTTGTTAAATGTGCCAATGAATATCAGCAAGCGATTAAACTAAGGCCTCAGGGCTCGGAACTATATATTAAAATTGCCCGATGCTATAGACAGTCAGGTAATCCCGATGTGGCCGAGTCGATGTTAAACATTGCGGCTTCGCAGGAATCTGGCAATCCCGATATTTATAAAGAGCAGGGCGCATTATATGAAATTCGTTCCGACCACAGGTCAGCTGTTCAAGCCTATAACAAGTATTTAAGCCTTTCTCCTAATGCGCCAGATAAGGTAGAAATTGAAAATAGAATTCTGTCTTTAAGTAAGTAATTTTTAATGCTATGATTTGTTAAGAAGGAGCAACTATGGGAATTACAAAGCAGTTCAGTAAAATCAGTACAGGCATCCAAGACGGCGTTAAAACCGGTTCAATTTCTTTGATGAAAATTTTTACTTTGGTAATTTCAGGATTCTTTATCGCACTCACGTTTTCTTTAATTGGCCAAGAGGTCATGCAATACCGAACGATTTCGTTTTGTTTCGTGTTTATCGTATTTTTTAGTTTAACTTATAAAGGCCTATCCAAACTGCAATTAGGTCATATTTTGCTATTTGATTTATTTTGCATTCTTGTTGCACTTCTTTTAAGAATGTATATTCTTGTCGCTCCGTGAGGCTTTATGATAGATATTAAAAGATTGGAAAAGGCTCCAGAACCTGGGACCCGCAGTTATTTAGAAGACTACAAGCAATGTTTGATTAATAGAAAATCGAACACTTCCGTTTTGGAAGAAGCGATGGAGCTTAATAAAAAACGCAAAGAAGCGATCACCATTGCGGAAACTGAAAAAGCTAAACAAAATAAAATCAGTCAAGAAATCCCAGCTCTAAAAAAGCAGGGTAAAGACACGACCGATTTAATGAAGCAGTTAGGTGATTTATCATCTTTGGTAAAATCTAAAGAAGTTTTAGCTGCGGAATTAGATAGTCAGGTAACGGCATTGTTGATGACATTGCCAAACAAAACGCACGACTCAGTTCCTATTGGTCAAAGTGAAAATGATAATAAAATTGTAAAAACAATTGGCGAGCCAACCAAGTTTTCTTTTAAAGCAAAAGAACATTGGGAAATCGGTGAGAAATTGGGAATCATTGATTTTGAAAGAGCCAGCAAGGTAACTGGGACTCGCTTTTCTTTTTTAAAAGGAAAGGCGGCTCAATTAGAAAGAGCGCTTGTGCAATTCTTTTTAGATTTGCATACAAAAAAGCATGGTTACACTGAAATGCTTCCGCCATTTATCGTAAACAGCAGTAGTTTAATGGGCACCGGACAATTTCCAAAATTTAAAGAAGATGTTTTTCATTTAGATCAGACAGACTACTATTTAATTCCTACGGCAGAAGTTCCGGTTACAAATTATTTTGCCGGCGAAATTTTAAAAGAAGAAGAGCTGCCCCATAGGTTTGCCGCTTATTCTCCTTGTTTTCGAAGTGAGGCTGGTAGTCACGGACGTGATACCAAAGGCCTTATTCGACAGCATCAGTTTAATAAAGTGGAGCTGATGATTTTTTCTCACCCCGAGCAGTCGTACGAGTGGCATGAAAAGCTTACCTGCCACGCTGAACAGGTCATGATTGATTTAGAATTGCCATTTCGACGTTCGATGCTTTGCACGGGCGACATCGGTTTTGGTGCGGCTAAGTGTTATGACTTAGAAGTATGGTTGCCTGGATCTGCAGCATATCGTGAGATTAGCTCTTGTTCTAATTTTGAAGATTTTCAAGCCCGTCGGGCCAATATTCGATTTAAGGCTGGCAACGGTAAACCTCAGTATATTCACACTCTCAATGGCAGTGGATTGGCTGTGGGTAGAACCTTGGTTGCCTTGTTAGAAAACTACCAAAAAGAAGATGGTACCTTCGAAGTTCCCAAGGTTTTAAAAAGATATCTAGAATAATCAAGCAATGCGTTAACTCACGAAAACAATTGAACCAAACCGCTAAAACCCATAAAACCATCGACGGAAAGCTGGTAGAGCGGTTGAATACACCAGTCTAGAAAACTGGCAGCCCTTCACGGGGCTCGAGGGTTCGAATCCCTCGCTTTCCGCCATCTAGGCTTCTAAGAGTCATTCCAATTCCGACGCCTCCTTTTAGGTAGCGCGGGAAAGTCTATTTTATATTACGCCAATCCAATGATAAATACAGCTTGGGTCCTATTGATGG
>JAYSSX010000028.1:0-9996 GCA_043720315.1 Pseudobdellovibrionaceae bacterium
AAGTTTTAAATCCAGCGAATTGATAGGCATCGATAAGCGATTTCTTGGCTGATGTTTTGTTCATCAAGAAATCATGCCTGTTTATGAAAACTAGTCAAAGGTCAGGGAACCCTCTGCTAGCGGGCGTTACGTCATGAAAATAGACTCGAATTCTCCCCTAAATTCCACGATGAGCCATAAAAGAAATGAGCATTGCGAACGCCCAAGGAACTTTTTCATTTGTTATCGGGTTTGTTGACCAGGCAAGTACATTGGCAGCAGTAGCTGTTTCAGACTCTAAGATGGATTGTTCGGGAGCCGACAAAAATATGCCGGAAGTAACCAAGCAAAAATGAAGAAATAATTATTATAAACAAGGCGACCCATTTTGACATACCATAAAATATAGCAAAATCAGGGGCATTGCCTATTAATTTAGAATCGGATATTTACTGTATCTTAATTCGAGGCTTTGTATAGATTTTACAGATCAGGTGTAAAAAAGATGAACAGCACTTAATTCAAACTCTTAAAATGACTCCGAAAAATGAGAGCAAACTTCTACCTTTTTAATTTTTACTAGGGCGTCTTCAGTATACAAACCTATTTGTCCATCTTGATTGATTAGCTTGTTTTCTTTATCTAGGTAATTCATTACACTTTTACCGTTGATATAAGCCTGAATGCTGTCATTAATTCTAAATAATTTCAGCTCATAATTTTCGCCTAATTTCGCTTTTGCTGTTTCATCTGACGAAAGAAAGGATTGTTCGACTTGTCCTGATGCTGTACCTAGTTCCGTACCATTAGGTTTAAAAATAAAATAGTTGGTATTTTTATCGTCTTTTTCACCTTTTTTATAATTGAAGAACAACCAAAAAACTTCCCAGGGATTTGCGGCGGGAGATCGTAGTTGTTTTTCATTTGCATAATTAATTCGAATCGCAAATTTTTTGGCGGAGATCATTTCTTTAGTTAAAACCAAAGCGGCGTGAGTTTTATCTTTTTCAAAAGCGGACTTAGGCATCAACTTTAAACCTTTATCAAATGTGACCTCACCATAGCCGTCATAGGCCACTTCCCAATTATTTTTATTGAGACTAATTGTTTTCCAATTGGTGCAATTGGGTTCTATCATTGGTGATTTCATACCATCGGCAAATGAATTTGACGAGAAGCTAAAGACAGCAAAAACCAAAATGAGTTTAGTTCCAATTCCGCGCATGTCTTTTTATCGGATTTTTAAAGAAATTCTACAGGCTTAAGTCGAGCTTCGTCTCAATTTAGAACAGATTTCCTATCCTTAAGTCTTAAGGATTGCATGAGCGATAATGGCAGCACTATCACCTTCACCATAGGGCTGTTTCCATCCTGCGGATAGGGAAAGGCTTCTCTTGAAGGCGCTACTTATCTGTTGCGCATCAATTCCAGCAAGAATGTTAGAGCCTACTTTTATCGTTTCAGGCCTTTCCGTGTTTTCACGTAAGGTGATACAGGGAACCCCAAGAATGCAGGCTTCTTCTTGTATCCCACCAGAATCCGTTGCGATTAAAGCAGCTTCCTTTTCTAGTAACAAAAAAGAATGGTAATCAATGGGTTTAAGTAATTTTACAAAAGTGGGAAATTTAAACCCGCTTGAATTGAGCCGATTTTCAGTGCGGGGATGAATAGGAAATACAACTTCTAAACCAAAATTTTCTGCATTTTTAAAAATAGAGTTTAATATATTAGAAAGTCTTTCCGAATTGTCGGTGTTTTCTTGGCGATGGACGGTCAACAGCAAATACTTTTTTGATTTTAGACCTAGATCAGACAACACCGAATGTTTTTTTAGGGCTTCAGGAAGTTGCTGGTCTAAGGCATCTTTAATCGTATTTCCACAAATCACTATTTGTTCCTTTTTAATACCTTCTGCTAGAAGAAAATTCCCAGATTCTTCAGTGGGAGGAAATAGAAGGTCACTAATTTTGTCCACAATGATTCGATTGATCTCTTCGGGCATTGAACGGTCATGACTTCTCAACCCAGCTTCTACATGGGCAATTTTAATAGTATTTAGTTTCGCAGCAGTTAGGGCTGCGCTCATTGTAGAGTTTGTATCTCCCTGTACTATCAACCAAACAGGTTTTTCTGCTAAAAATATTATTTCCAACTTACTCAGCATTTCCGCAGTTTGAGTGGCGTGAGAAGGTTGCTGAACCGCTAGATGATAAGAGGGTTTCGGCAATTTGAAAGTGTCCCAAAAGATTTTATCCATATTTTCACTGTAATGTTGTCCAGTATGAATAATTTGAAATTCAACCTTGCGTTTTTCTAACTCATGGATAACAGGAGCTAGCTTAATAATTTCGGGGCGAGTACCAAGTACTAAATGAATCTTCATAATTATTTTTCGTCAGATTGATTTTAAAACATAAGGAGTTTGTATGTCTAACGGTTTGACGATTGATCGTGTAATGTTTGATATCTGCACTTAGCTACAGTGTTCGTTCTGAGACGAAAGGGAATGGCTTCAACTAAGGCCATTCCTATTACGAACAAGTATTTTAAGGCGTCCTAGCGTCGGCCGAGGGCTTGCTAATAGGTAATTGTATGAAGACTCAACTAATTAAAATTATTACACTTTTTCTCGTTCTGATACAGATCTACGTTTCTGTTGGGGTAGCACAAGAAAATGGCGAGCAGGAAATGTTAGCAATGACTGCCAAAGCCGAAAAAGTCTTTGATATAGATATTTACACCGAGACCTATCGACTACCATTTAATTCAAAAGCCAGCGATTTTGAAAGACTGCGATCTATATATCGAGAAGGATCCATGTTCCAAGATTCGGAATGGTTTAAATCAAATATCTTTTTTGGAATTGAAAATGAACACCTAGAGGACTTCAACGCAAATTTAATGTTTCAGCTGGGTTTACTTCACGAAAGTGCAGATAAAATTTCTTGGGTAGGGTTGGTAGAAAGAAATAATCTGACTGATTCCAGGTTAGGCTACTTCCAAGGGAAGTTAGGCCTCTATTCAGGCGATCAATCCAAGTTTGAAGATATTCGATTCTTTTCTGAATACTACTTTGAGTCCTTTATCTTATTACCAGAGAAGACCTTTGCTTTTATTACCTTTGCTGGTTCAGCCCGCGTAGGCTACCGCTTTTATGAATTGAATCATTGGATTATTGATCCTGTCATTTTTGAATTGAAGGGTTCTGATAGTTCAAACAAATTTGCTTATGGGCCCGATTATTTAATGCTAAATATTGGACCTAGAATTAATTACTGGTTCAGCAAACCAACATTATCTTTTAGTCTATTCGCTTCCAGGTCATATACGACTTCTTACACCAAGAAAAATTCTGACAGTAATCCGTATTGGGTCATATTTTATTTGGGGGCAGGGTTTTAATGTTTGCAACTTTCGCTTTCATCGCATTAACGCTGGTTTGCTTCTTTGTTGTTGATGACTTGTTCATCGACCTTGTTGCCTTATTCAAAAGATTAGGCCCAAAACTGCTTTCTGATGAAGATGTATCAAAATTGAAGATCAAAGAAGAAAAACAGATCGCAATTATCATTGCTAACTGGCATGAAGCTAACGTCATCGGTCGCATGATTGCTGGTAATATTCGTGGAGTGGATTACAAAAACTATCATTTCTTTTTAGGAGTATATCCTAACGATATGGAAACACTGATCGCCGTTCAAAACTTAGAAGCTGCATTTCCAAAAAAAGTTCACATGGTCATCAACGAAAAAGATGGTCCAACTTCAAAAGGGCAAATGTTGAACGAAGTAGTTCGTGGTGTGCTGGAATTTGAAAAATACCTAAAATATAAATTTGATGTTTTTCTAATGCATGACTCGGAAGATATTATGCATCCCCTTTCATTAAAAGTAATTAACTCTGAAATCGAAAATGCGGAATTTTTACAGACACCAGTATTTTCCTTTGATCGTCCCATTAAAGAATGGGTCGGAAGTACTTATATTGAAGAGTTTGCAGAAATTCACACCAAAGATCTTTTCGTACGGCAGGCACTGGGGGCACCCGTTCCTTCAGCCGGAACAGGTACAGCGTTGGATAGAAAGTTAATGATTCAATTGATGAATAGTAATGGCGGAAACTTTCTCAGAGAAGACAGTTTGACTGAGGACTACGTTTTAGGAATGAGTGCCGCCTTATTAGGATTCAAAACTGCTTTTGTTTGTTTTTATCGTAAAATTGGAAAACGGCGAGACTTTATTGCTACTCGAGAATATTTTCCTAATAGTTTTCGTTCGGCAATCCGCCAAAAGACCCGCTGGATTTTAGGTATTGTGTTCCAAGGGCAAAAGATAGTCCCTTGGGTAGGCAATTGGTCACACAAGTATTTTTTGTATCGAGATCGACGTGGCCCTTGGAATAATACAGTTGCAATGGCAACGACGGCTTTGACGATTTATCTTTTCACATATTACTTTTTTAGCGGTAACACGCCGGCCTTTATGTCAGAATCTTGGTTTCACCTAGGTTCTTTCATCGCAACAGTAGGCATGTTTAGTCGTCTATTTCATCGCCTGAAAGCAGTGATTATCGTGATAGGTTGGAAAAAACCCTTACTTTCAATTGTTCGTTGGCCACTGGGAAATATCATCAATTTTTTGGCTTCATTCCAGGCCTTAAGAGAGTTCTATCAGGCACAAAGAAGAAAGGAAGTTCTTAAGTGGTCAAAGACAACTCACGAGCTTCCTGAGGGTTTCGGGGATGATCATTCAAATGATCACCCAGATCTTAATTAGTTAGTATATTTTATAGACGAAATTACTTTTCTTGTTCGTCGTGTTTTTGATTGTAGATTCTTTTAGATTGCAAATTTTGCATTTTTTCAATTTTTGCTGCTTCTGAATCCGTAACTACACCGTCTGATTTTGCTTTTGCTTGCATCATATCAACGTGTCTTTGGCCACGGCGAAGTTTTTTAGCTTCTTTGCGAGTAAGTTCGCCGCTAGCAACTCCTCCGGCAATTCTTGCTTCCTGTCTTACTTCACGGCGTTGATCACGACCTGCTTCCGCAACTGACTGAATTGTTGATAAAAAGATCGCCGCCATTACTATTGATTTCAAAGCTGTTTTCATAATAACTCCTTGTTAGATAGTTGATGCTGGAGTAACCATCAAGAATCGGAAAAGTTACGAATTATCTTTAGAAATCTAAGACAGCGCCTATAAGCATTGAAATCGACTGCTGGGATTCTGTCTTGTTTTGAGAAAGGCCCAAATTACCTGAAAACGTCTCAAAAAACCGAGTAACAGTAAATCCTATCCTCTGATCTTTATTATCAGTGATAATAAGTAAAGAGGTCGCATAAAAAAATTCAATGGAATAGAGATCATTAATAAAGTAATTAACACTAGTATCAAAGGAGTTCTCAGGTAACCCGCCAATCGTTGAAACGAGAGACGTGGAATTAGTATTTAGAAAAATACTTGAATAGGCCTTTTGTAAGTCTTCCTTTGATCTAGAATAGACGTAACCCTTAATTGCTAATTTAAATTTCAAATAATCAGTCGGATTAAAACCAATTTTTGCACCGGTGACCGATTGGTCAATTTCTGGAGTGCGCGTAAAAGTAGTGTTAAAAACCTTAAAGGAAATGGTTTGTTCGATATCACCACTTCCAAAAATGCCTGTTAAACTAAAATGGGGAAATGAGTTTTGATCGCCGGTTTTAGAAAAAGTAATCTCGACATTTCGGTATCTTTTTTGGAATTTAGTTTCTTCAGAAACCGTTTTGCCGCCATTTACCAATAGTTCAAAATTTTCATCGTAGGCAACCGCCAAGCCGCTGTTAAAATCCATATTATTGATTACTGTAGTTACACCGTCAGTTTCAAATCGAGAAGACGAAGTGTTAAGACCAATAGAACCGTAAGAAAAATAAAGGGATTCTGCTTGGGGCTTTTGCGAAAGGGCAGCGCCTAAATTAAAAGAACGGTAATCTTTTTCTAATTCAGAATCTAGCGTAAGGCTTTTGTAAATAATGCTCTCTTCAGTTTTTGCTGATAAAACAAAAAGAAAAAGAAGAGCGGTAAGGTAAGATTTCATTCTTTAATTTCTACGTCTTCTGACTCTTTCGCGAATTTGTTCTCGTCTTTGCGGAGAAAGATTTTGAAACTTCTTCCATCGCGTCTTCATTTGTTGTCTTTTATCCGCAGGCAAAGAGCGCCACTTTTTGAAATTCTCTTTGAATTTAGCTTTTTGTTCAGGAGATAGGGAATTCCATTTTATTAAATTCTTTTTAAATTTCTCTTTTTGATCAGAAGGCAAGGTCTTAAAACGTTTGTAGGCCGCTTGCACCTTTTGTTTTTCTTCTGGACTCAAAGACTTATATTTTTGAAATTTGGCTCTTATTTCAACCTTTTGTTCTTCACTTAAAGATTGCCATTTTGTTTTAAGATCTTCAGCACTGGAATTTTCTGTGTCTTGTGCAAACGCTGAAGATCCCGCAAGCAGCAATCCTAACGAAGCAGCTGATGACTGAATAAAAAGACGGCGATTCATATTTTATCCTTTTTTTCAGTGGGTGGAGTATTAGTTAACAAGTCTACGTCTTCAAAATTTTCAATAAGTTCTTGGTCTTCTTGGTTCGAAATAAACTCAAGACTCATAATAAAATCTAAATTTTCAATGATTTCTTGATCGTTCATACATCCTCCTCCAGGTCCTCTAGCACATCTAAGTTTTCTAATAGATCCAAATCAGTTTCGGAGTCTGCAAGCAAATCAACATCTTGCTCTTCCAGTTGCGTAAACTGAGTCAACTCTAATTCACCGAAATCTATGTTAGCAGGGTTTTTACCTTTTAAGATTAAAAATCCAGCGTAGGCAGCCAAAGATCCGGTCGCGAAAAATGAGCCCCAATTAATGAAGATTTGTCTTCTGTTTCGGATTTTCGATTTCTCTAATTCTATACTAACGGCAGCCATAGTTCGGCTATTTAAAGACTCTGGCGCCTGTTCATTAAAAAGATCATTCCATTGATTCACAAATGACTCCCTTTTAGCGCTTTCTCAAGATTTTCTTTGGCTCGGAACAGTAGAACTTTTACGGCATTAACATTAATTCCCATTTCGATAGCCAGTTCAGAGTAAGACTTTTCTTCATGCATCCAAAGTACTAAGGCCACTCTTTGACGATCAGGTAAAGTATCGATAGCCTTTTTTAACGCTTTCATATCCTCAGTCTTTTGAAGAGTTGTACTGATATCGTCAGCGGAATCAGAAATTTGAGTTTCTTTTTCCTCGGAAAGTTGTTCTTCCCAACCTCTCTTATCTAAAACATTTAATGCTAAATTTTTTGCTATTTTTAAAATCCAAGACAAAACACTGGCTTTTTCTTGTTGCTGGAATGTGCCGGCGGATCTTACGACCCTGATCCATGTTTCTTGTACATTTTCTTCGGCTAACATACTTGCTCCTAAGATTCTTAAACTTAAACCGTAAACAGCGTTTTGGTGCTTCTTCATTAGGGATTCGAATGCTTTCGAATCCCCAGTTGATATTTTCTTAAGTAGTTCTATGTCTTCCATTATTCACAATATGAAAGCTCAATTGATTGCTGTTGTCCACCTTGATCAACAGATGCAGCTCCGCAGCCGTTAAATGTTACAGTTGCAGAACCTGATTTACTTCCACTATAGACAACTCCCAATGAACCTGAAGTTGGGTGACAACAGCTGCTAGTCCACTGAAGATTGTTCGCTGTGAATACTGCAGTGAATTTTGCCAAGTTATGATTTACTTCAAGCTGACCATTCGAAATGTGTCTATTTGAACGACCCAGGCCACCAGAGATATTAAGTGGTTGAATTGTTCGAACGGAAACATTAAAGATCTCGCGATTTTTAAATGAAAAACTGCTGTGTCGACCGGCTACAGACAAATCCCAACCTGCAGCTGTTTTAGTAACTGTACCGCCGCCACCATAAGCTGGACCAACTTTGTAGTCTGATTGGGCTTCGCTAGTATGAGTAACTATTCCGCCACGAGGACCACTGATAGTAATGTCGTATTCACGATTTACCGAATCACCATCTGTTGATAAAGTACAACTGGCGTGAGAATAAGTTAATTGCACAAACCCATTTAAGGTTCTGCCAGAAGTTCCTAATTCACAATTATCATATTGAACTTCTTTAACGTTATTGTTGCAGACAACCATTGGTGAAGCAGCAACGCGCTCGCAAAGGGCCGCATACGCTTCTTTTCCTAACAATAGAGACCAGACGCTGGTTTTCTGATTCCCTAAACTTAAAGCATAACTGCTTCCGGCTTGGTCATCGGCTAAGCCGTTTATTAAGGTCACTCCAGTTTCGATAGTTGCTTCAACTGGATCCACTGCACCCATTGCATTTTGACCTGGGTCATTTGCATTTCTTCTTCCGCAAGCAGAACTGATAAGTGCGATAATCGCAATTGTTGAAATTACTTTTAGATTTTTCATCTTAAGTCCCTTCTGGTCTTTCGGCCAAAATGTTAGTTACGTCTTGTAGATATAACCGGTGGGAAGCTAAAAGGTTACGCGAAGGCGGCAAATAGATTCTCAAATCAAGATGTTTCGTTTTAAGAATGGTAACCACCTGAAATAACTAATAAATAGTAAAAACAGAATCGAACTCGGATAATAGGGGTAAGTCTAAATCACGGTCACTTACTAGCAACTGATCTGGGTTTGGCCATTCAAAACCAAAGGAATTCCATCGAATGCCAATGTCATGTTTCTGCTGGTATTTGGAGTTTTGAAAATAGATGACAGTTGTTTGATCTTGCAACGATAGAAAACCATGCGCACAACCTTTAGGTATTAGTAAAACTTGCGGATTTTTTGAAGTTAAGTTGAACGAAAGGTACTTTTTAAAAGTAGGTGAGTCCCTTCTTAAATCTAAAATCACATCTAAAATAGATCCCGAGATACAGTGAACTAATTTATCCGTTAAAAAAGGAGTCGATTGAAGATGCATCCCGCGCAAAGAATTTTTTTTAGACACATTGTAAAAGATTTCATAGTCATCGCTTTTAGAAAATCCAATATCTGCCTGAGACGAAAAAATTTTCAAAAAAGTTCCACGCTGATCTTCGTGTTTTTGTAAATCAAAAAGTTTTAGACCTGAAATAGAAAAAGTTTCATTTTTATTTATAAGCATAAATACAATTTTTTATTCCACTTTCCAGCGAAATTTTAGCTCGCCACTCGGGAAGAGTTGGATAAAAATGTTTAGGCTGCATTTGAATATTTTGCGGATAAGGTTTTTTCCCAACTAAAATGGATGCAGAATTTCCGGTAAATTCGGTAATCAGCTTTATGACTTCAATTAATGGAAATTCTTTAGAGTGGCAAACTTCAAAGTTTTTGAAGACTTTTTGTTTTTCGTTAAGAATCAGATCAACGGATTTTTGTAATCCGGAAATGACATCATCTATATAGGTTAAGTTTATGACTTGCTGGGCGGCAGTAGTTTCAATAGTTTTCTGCTTCACGCAAGCATCCAAAAGTAAGGAAATGATTTTTCCGCGATTGTCTTCGGGCCCAAATACGTCATACAAAGTTAGATTGTAAACTTTCATTTGAAATCTGTTAGAATAGAATTTCAAAATTTCAGCGAAGGCATTTTTAGTGGCCGCATATAGGTTTGCCGGGCCAGCTTCCTGCTGGAAATTTTGCCAGTAACTTTCGATATTAATTAAACATGAAATATTTGACCGGCTGCTAGCCTCTAACAGTAAGTTTGGCCACTTTATATTGCTAGAGATCAATGTTTCTATGTCAGCTACTTTATGATCCTGAGTATAATAGGTTCCTAAATGTAAAACGAGATCAGGCCTATAGGTGGTCAGTTTTCTTTGGATTTGTTCAAAGGTTTCATGGTGAGATAGGGAAATAAAATCAAATAAATGCTGGCTGGCTTTGGTGAAATGGCCACCAATAAAGCCACTAGCGCCAGTTACAGCAATTTTTATTTTCTTTTTATCCATGAAAGAAGTA
>JAYSSX010000029.1:0-5529 GCA_043720315.1 Pseudobdellovibrionaceae bacterium
AGAATTTCCTATAGATTGGTTGCTATCAGACATGATTTGTTACCCCGACAAGCTTTACGATTTTGTTCTTAACTGGCAGGAAAACTCGAACATTAGAAATTATATATTCACCTTGAAATTTAAGGGCAAAACTGACTTCAAAGTGATTGATAAATACAGAAAAATTCCAGGTATTGAAATAGCTCATTTGAGATCTAACAAACACGAACTCACTTGTTTTATTTAAGACCCACATGTTAAAATTGGCTGGGTGACCAAAGGAATTCAGTGGGCGAATTTTTTAACAATTTGAAGAAACATTTACTTGATGGTGAAATCAAAATGGTTTCGGCGTCGCTGGCCTTT
Organism: Pseudobdellovibrionaceae bacterium; assembly: GCA_043720315.1. Taxonomy (GTDB): domain Bacteria; phylum Bdellovibrionota; class Bdellovibrionia; order Bdellovibrionales; family Bdellovibrionaceae; genus JAYSSX01. The sequence continues at coordinate 346 of JAYSSX010000029.1, forward strand.
TCTACGGCTTTATCGATCGTTCCTTTTTTTGCAGTTACTTTGGCTTTTTTACACCAGATAGATGGTCTAGAAAGTCTATACCCAAAGGTTGAATCTTTTATTTTGGTTTTTTTCAAAGGTACCACTGGCAACGACGGAATGCTATTAATCAAAAAAGCTTTCAACCGAATTCAGGCTGGTAACTCCGGGGTTTTCGGCGCCTTCTTTTTAGTTTTAACATCGATGAGTCTTGTTAATGATATCGAGTTTGGAATCAATCGTATTTGGAATCCTTTAGAGCGTCGACCTCTGTATAAAAAAATATTTCTGTCTTGGTTTTTTCTAATCTCCTTTCCACTTATCTTAGCCGTATTTGCTGCCGGCCAAAGTTATTATCCGTTTTTGGCGAATCATTCTGGTGAAATTCAAACGCTCTTATTATTTAGCTTTTTATACGTTCTTTATAAGTACGTTCCCTTCAGTAAAGTCGCTGCCTCAGCCGCATTTATGGGTGCACTCATTTCTGGAACCGCTTTGCTTATCACCGGAAGTTTTTTCAAAGAAATTCTTCAGAATTTGTTTAAATTTAACAAAGTTTACGGGGTGATCGCCTCATTGCCGGCCTTTTTACTGATCATTTTACTTTTTTGGTTTTTAGTACTTGTGGGAGTAGCTATTACTTCCAGCTTGCAAAACAGGAGCTATAAAAACTGATGAATTACTTCAATAGGGTCGGACAGGCCGAAACCAAACATTTATGGAATGAAGTTAAGAAATATAAAATTGAATTTAGTGCAAAGATTGTCCACGAAGATGGCACGGATGAGTCCGTCTATAAATTAAAAATTGTCGAATTTACCGAACGCGGAACCGCTGTCTGCCATACCCTTGGAAAAAATAAAAAAGCTTCCAAAGATAAAGGCGAAATCGTTGTTTTGTTTTACATCGGCGGTGAAAAATTCTTCTTACAAACGAAGTTTTTTACCAACTACGATGATATATTTTTAGATATTACCTCAGAAATATATATTCTTCAAAGACGCGAAGATTTTCGAATCAAAATTCCCGAAAGTTACAATGCCAAACTAATTGTTCAGCAAATTAATGAAAACCTGTGCAATATTGAATGGATTTTATTAGATTTAAGTGGTGGTGGTGCGAAAGTCAAAATCGACAGCAATAAAACCCGATTAAAACATTCTGACCGAGTTAAAGCCTTTTTATATTTGAAGAATCAAGAAAAAATGTATATCTCAGCCAAGGTGGTTCATCAGCATATTCATTCTACGACTAAAGATTTTGAAAATATCGGACTCCAGTTTGTAGAACTGAACAATCAAACCAAAGATAAGATCATTTCCTTTGTGATGGATTTATACCGGCAGCTTTTCGCAAAAATTCACAATCCTTAGGTAGAGCACAGCGAGGCGAAAAGCCTAGTGGATGGCTTAGATCGCAACGCGGTCAGGCCGTCAAAGGGCTAGACATCGCTGAGCTTAAACAAAATAAAGTACAGCCACAGACATCAATATCGTTGGAAAAAGAGATAATTTAAATCGAAACTGAATAAGGCTAAGAAAAAATAGCGTTAGTAAAATTGACGGTGAATAATTCTTTGATAAAAGAAATATACTGTAAAACAATGACGACACCACAATGGCCAGAATAATAAAGTTCAATGATTCAATCCAATGATAGGTATTTAGTTTTTTTAGTAGTCGCGGAAACCAAGTCGTCATGTGAATGAAACTGGGAAGAAATACGCAAAGGGTCGCAATGGCAGCACCTAACAGTCCCAGCTGTTTGTAGCCAATATGGGCTACCGTTATGACAACAGGCCCCGGTGTAATTTGTCCCATGGCCAAAGCAGTAAGAAATTCAGCATGAGTCATCCAGCCCAAATCACGAACAAAATCCGCTTCTAAAATAGGAATAATGGCCAATCCTGACCCAAAGATAAAGGCACCGGCTTTTAAACACACCAAAGCTAATTTTGTGTAATCATTCGTATCCGAAGAACTCAATGAAAAGTATCCCGACATCAATGTTGTCGATTTTTTAAAGTTCCAGTATACTGCGAATAAAATAATTGCAGCAGCTAGAACCGCAACTTCGGAATACCCTGAAAAAAAAAGTGATAAACTAATAAAAAAGATCAACCAACTAGAACTTTTTTTAATGATCGGTTGCGCGAAATTCATAAAGGAAGAAAAGATAAGAACCAAAGAAACCTTTTGCATTGCTATGATGATGCTGTCGATGGTGGAATTACTTCCATGGATGGTCAAATTGTAAAACAAAATAATTAAGAGAAAGGCCGGAGTGATTAAAAGAAAAGCCGCCATCAAAGCGCCTCGAAATCCTTTCAACTTAAAAGCGTTGTAAACCGCTACCTGAAAAGCGATTGGACCCGGTAAGGCTTTAATCAAGGAAAAGGACTGATCAAAATCACTTTCGGTAACCCAATTTTTCTTTACGAAGTCATTTCGCATCTGTTGGATGACTGCTAATGGCCCACCAAAACCGGTACATCCAATATACAGAAAGTATTTAAAGATGTCTAAATAGGTAACCGTGGACAATCAATGTCCCGATTCTAACTTGGTCCCTAAGCGACTTTTTGATTTAGCTAATTCTTGTTCTAGCTCGATTAACAATTTGGCCATTTCCGAATTTGGTGCAACGTTAGAATTGGCTGAATTCACCTCGCTACCTTCAGACATTCCCATAACCTGCGCCGCAAAAGAAGGTACTTCTCCGGCTTGCTGATTCGAACCGTTTTGCACATTAGAAACTGACTGGTCGTTTTTCTTGGCATCGGCCTGTAGTTTATCCTGCTCACGCTTTTGTTTCTTCATTTCATCATACCTCTTACTATAAGATCTGTATTCCTGATTAAAAGTATCATTTTTTTCTTTGTAATAGTCTTCAAAATTTTTTCTTTTTTCGCGGGATTGTGATTCGTAATCGGCTCGACGCTCCTTCTCATCAGAAAAGTACTGAGTCCTCTTCGCATCCACGTCCTTATAAAATTCGTTTTTTTGTTCGCGTGTGAAAGTTTGCTTCATGAAATTCTTTTTATCGGTGTCTTGAGCCTTCAAAAACTCTTCTTTCTTCTTCTTTTCACTGGTATTGAAGATTTCTCTTTCATTTTGCATATCTTTATTAAATAGTTCTCTTTTTTTCCGCGAAACTTTGTCAAACTCTTCACGAACTTTACTAGGCGGCAACTTCACATCGTTAGTTAAAGCCAATACGAATGCCAACTCATCGTTTTCTTGTTTTTTTTCCTGCGGAATATTTTTTCGTAATTCTTCAATGGCTTTTCGATCGGCAGCAATACTGTATTTTTCAGCCACTGGCGAGTCTGAAGCACTGGGATCTATATAAGTATTTTTTTGTTTATCTTTGGATGAGCAACCAATCATCATAAATGCTGGGGCACTGATGAAAATCAGAAAAACCAAAAGAAAGGCATTTTTTTTCATTTTATGTTCCTTTAACCCATTTATTATACTTTTATAATGCTCCATTTTGTACGAGAGTCGCAGGAGTTAGGACCTTCGTCCTAACTTAGACCAGTTAGCTTTAGCGTCCACCTCAAAATGTCGAAATTAGATGCATGATTTACGGTAATAGATTTTTTGAGAAGACCTTAACTCTGAAGTCGAAGAACTTGCAGAAAGTTCGCAAATTTCGCATTGTTAACAAGGCTTTTCAGTGGAAATACACTTTGTTTCTTTTGTCCGCTTTTTTTGGATCTAGTATTCTATTTTTAGGCCCGGTTTGGTATTTTTTAAATCAGAATTATGAATTTTTTTACAAAATTGCCTACGATACTCATCCTGAAATCCTTAGCCATTTGGATAGAGAGATCGTTTGGTTAGGCTTTTACATTGGCGTGACTTGTTTTTGTACTTTGGTATTTACCGGCTGGATAAGCATTCGAATGACAGAACAAATTATCGGTCCACTCATTTCTATGGAAAGACATTTAAGAAAAGCAACTTTGGGTGATTGGTCTAGCCCCGATTTCCGGATTCGTTCCACAGATGACTTTCGAAATCTAGCAGATGCCTATTCTTATTTTTATCGATCACTCAAAGCGAATACTGAAAATGAGATAAAGGTATTAGAGAAACTTCAGATTGACCCCCAAAATCGCGAAGCTTATGCCGCGTGGGAATATCTAGTGAACAGCAAAAAGGCACAGCTGGGATTGCCAACCAATTCAAGTCCTATCGTCGGGACCGTTGCAAAGATTTCTTCATCTCTAGATTCACGTCGCGTTTCTTAATGGCTTCACGTTTATCATGGATCTTTTTACCTTTGACCAAGGCAATGTCGACTTTAACGTAACCATTCTTAAAAAACATTTTCAACGGTACACAGGTTAAACCCCGCTCGCGTAAAGCGGAAAAAATTTTATCAATTTCAATCCTGTGCAAAAGCAACTTTCGCATTCGTTCCGGAGTGTGATTATTATAACTGCTGGCTTGATATTCTGATATATGAGCATTCTGCAAAAAAGCTTCGTCTGAAACAAAACTAACGTAAGAGTCCTTCAATTGTACTTGTTTAGCCCTTATGGACTTAACTTCACTTCCTGTTAACACCAGGCCAGCCTCAAATGTTTCGATTATTTCGTAATCGAAACGGGCTTTTCTGTTGTCTGCAATTATTAATATACTCATTAAAGAAGGACCTCTTTATGAGCTATACAACTTAAAATACAATTTTTCAAATTGTATTACTTTTAGCTCTTGCGGCCTTGTTTTTTCACTGATTTCTAGCTCTTTAAATACCTGTAATAGCTGATCTTTAACTAAATGACCTTCTTGCAGGTTCCCAATCATCATTCGCCTAGGATGTACAAAACATTGTTTAACAAACTTAAGAAATCGCTTTTTATCTATAATCTGTGTTTCTTTTCTTTCAAAAGTTAAAACTCGTGAAGCTACTTTGGGAGAGGGGGAAAAATCTCCGCTGCTGGCCTCCAACAAAGTTTCGATTTTCCAAAATGTCTGCGCCACAACGGAAAGCATTCCATAGTTTGAATCTTTGCTATTTGATTTTATCCTTTGGGCAACTTCCTTTTGGAACATTAGGGCCATTCCCACCAATGGATTTTCGTCAATAGATCGATCAATTAAAATACTGGACGAAATTTGATACGGAAGATTACTTACTAGGAAATTATTTTTC
>JAYSSX010000030.1:0-4381 GCA_043720315.1 Pseudobdellovibrionaceae bacterium
AATGAATCTTCTAAGGCTTGCTCAAAAAGGAAATTCTTTAAGTTTTCATCGGGTTTGAATAAGTCAGTACTGATATAATATTGATCATTTTTTCTTAGAATCATACCTTTACGATCAGTAAGAATATTTAAAGAAAAACTTTCTGCCTTTAAATCATAAGAATCAAAGAACGAAGAAACCGAATTCAGATCTCTTTCAGTTTTTGCCAAAATATTATTTACCGAATCAGTGTAAATTACGTTCTTTTTGTAACTGCAGTTAAAAACATGGAAAGAACTCTCTTGTCCAACAATGCTAATTCTTTGCAATTGTTTGGACGTTATACACAAAGGCTTCTGCGACAAATACAGAAAAAGGCTGATACCTATAAACAAAATAAATAAGCTGAACGAAAGCAGATATTTCATAATTAGTTTTTACAAAGGCCGTTATGCTTTAAAACAGTCATGATCTGTAAAGCTCGTTTTGTTTTAGCTTGGGGTATAAGGACATCCCAATAAGATTTTGGACTAAACAAAGGTTCGCCGCGTGCTAACTGATCGTTAAGCATCGAGAGGCCACAAGTTATATTGCCTCTTGCTGTTCGCGAGTCACCTTTGCGACAACCCTTAGAATACTGATATTCTTTATCTAAGTGTAGCTGTAGTAGGCCCATCAATTCGCCATTCGGGCCAACGCCAGATCTAGCCGGTTCGCAACTGCTTTCAAAAAATGCCATAGCTGTTAAAACTAAAACCCAAACGTGCTGTTTATTTTTTACGCTCAAGTTACCGTACAATGGACAATATTTATCGAAGTCTTTTGCCCCGTAAATCAAGAAGGGTGTTTTTTCCAGCGTAACTGCGTTCATTATGGCTTGTCCCCAGCCGCCCAAGGACTCTTTTGTAGTAAACTGACCGCAGGCCTGGGCCCACTTGTTTGCCTGAATGGCCATCGCAATTTCTTGTTTCGCATCGATTGTTTTTTCGATCTGCTCTAACTCTTTGCTTATTTGTTTTTCCAATTGAGTCATTGAGATATTTATTCCCGCATCGTTAATTATTTCGTCTATCTCAAGTTTGCCTATTTTACTTCCCGCTACATAAGGATAGTCAGAAGAAGCCAAGTGGTTGGAACTGTTGTTGATAAAAACCACACTCTTTTCAATTGCATCGGTATTTTTGGAAATCACATTGCTGTTGACCCATGCAGGAGTTGGCGCTGGTATTTTAGGTAACTGCGCATGGACTCTTTCAGCAAACGCCCACTGTATTACAGCTGATGTGATTAAAAACAATAATACTTTACTGAACAATCTGTTTGCTACCACGAAAACCCCTATTTAGATGTTGAATGCACATATCAAAGTTATAATTTATTGATTCAAAAAACTAAAGATAATGGGGCCAAAGTGAGCCCGATTTTTTCAAATGCGGTATTTAATTTCTAAAACGTCAAAAAGTTCGACAGGGTGATTAGAAAGTATTGATTGGCAAAAAGTGCGCGCTGACTTGCTGATGCGCTTGCGCGGCAACTGCTGTTCTTTCCTTTTCATCTTTAACTGAAATAGGTGTTAAAAACTGCAACTCGGCCTGAAGACTTTTTAGAGAGCATATTTTCCACATTGTTCCTATAAATCCTTGATCTCCATACCAGCAAACATGATCGCGCCACTTCAAAGTTAAAGGCTCTCCGTTTACTTTGGTGTAATTAATAACAAAAGGATAAATCTGAGTTCCCGAGTTAGCAGCTGCCGTCATCAAAGTTTTCTTAAAGGGTAAAACTTTTTCTCCATTGGTTGAAGTGCCTTCAGGAAAAAGAATAACGTTAAATCCCTGAACCAGAGCTTCACGGATGTTGTTTGTTTCATTGATAATATTCATTCGGTTGCGACGTTCTACAAAAAGGCAACCACCCATTTCGGCTAAGGTCCCGATCAAAGGCATTTCTCGCATTTCATAAGATGTGACAAACATACAACGCAATTGGGAAGCGACTAAAAGAATGTCCAACATACCCAAATGATTACCAACATACAGATAGTGTTTACGCATGTCAGGCTTGTTTTTAATAACAGCTTCAAAATTTAAAAACCACATAAACATTTTTGAGTAGCGCTGAATAATCCTGACGTAAAATTGACGGCGTTTTCGGTTATCACGATTAAACAAACGCCAAAAATAACAAAATAAAATATAAGAAGAAACAAAGATTCCAAATAGAACGAATTTGATAATTGCAATTAAGCCATTAAGCATTCTTTATTATTTATAATTGTGCCTTGAGTTGGCAACAGTTTAATCGATAACCAGCGATGATGCTTTTTGGATACGATCTAAAAACGACTCCCATTGTTCGCCCTGATGATAAATTTCCTTTTGGAAAACCAAAAGGTCAGGTTTTTTTTCCGCTTCAGACCGTAACAAACTATATAACTCACGCGCTGCTAAACTAGGTTCTTTTGAAAAGGACAAAAACCTGATCTTTTCCCATTTCTGAGGTTTTAGAATCTTTACCGATTCAATTTCATCTGGAAGCTGATTAAAACGAGCTTTTACGGCATTAACGACATCTTCTGCTGCTTTGGGAACATTCGACGCTGAAAAGGTGATCAAAGGTACTTCCGGCATGTAATGATGTTTCATGTGACCAGGAGCCAGTTTTTTATCTATCATCAAATCCATTAAAAACTCGACTCGATTTAGAGTCAGTTCGTTCTTAATGTCGGTTTCAGAAATTTGTCCAGTTCGTAAGATCTGAATTTTTTTTCCGATCACACTAAGTACAGTTGACTCCAACCCAACTTCGCATGACCCACCATCTAAAACGAAAAGCTCCTCATTTATAAATTCAGTTCTTACGTGTTCGGCCGTTGTCGGACTGGTCTTTCCAAATTTATTCGCACTTGGAGCAGCCAAGGGAATACCGTATTTGCGCAGCAACTCAATAGCCATCGGATGTCTAGGTATGCGGATTCCTACAGTTTGAAGTCCGGATGTAATTAAATCACTAATTCGATCAGCTTTCGGCATCACTAAAGTTAATGGACCTGGCCAAAATCGATTCGCCAATACTTCGGCGATGGGGTTCCACGCCGTCGTTAGTTTCCGGGCTTCTGCTATGCTAAAACTATGAACAATCAACGGATCAAAAAATGGCCGATTCTTAATTCGAAAAATACTTCGAATTGCCTCAGGATTGTCTATGTCACCCGCTAGTCCATAGACAGTCTCAGTAGGCAAACCAATCACCGAACCTTGCTTTAAGGTGTTTATGGCTTGCTCAATGGCGTTTGACGGTTGATTAGGCATTGTTAAAAAGTATTTAACTGTAAAAGCAGGAAAAAACCACTTTATTTTAAGGTTGGTCGACTGAGAATCAGTTTATTTGTCATTATAAACGTGGTTACTACCATCAAGGACGCAATAATAACAAATAACTCCGTTAAAAAAAGCCAATGAATGACCAATCCCCGGTCAAACAAGTAAATGGCTAGTAAACTAGAAACTATTACCGAAAGTAAAATTCCTAAAAAAACTGAAAAGAAACTGACGGCAATGGATTCGTATAAAGCGCTCTTTAAAATGTTCTTTTGATCAGCGCCAATAATTTTGATCAAATTATAGTCCCACTTTTTTTGTTGCAAACTTTGCTGATTGACCGAGATCAAAATAATTAGTCCAATAAAAATTGAAAGGTAAGCCATTAGCTCTAATGAAACACTTAACTTTTCCGTCAAAGCGACCAATTTTTCCACAGCCGAATCAACATCTACAATGGATACATTGGGAAATGCAGAAACCAATTGATTCTGAATCGCAGATTTAGTTTGGCTAGATAGCTTTTTAATAGAAGACAGATATGTTTGTGGCGCATCTTCCAGTACTCCCGATTGCAATACCAAAAAGAAATTTGGCTGAAAGCTGTTCCATTTTACTTTACGAAAACTAGTAACAATGCCTTGTATTTCCACCCCTTGAACATCAAACGTCAAAAGATCGCCCAATTTCAAATCCATACGCTCGGCCCATTTTTCTTCTACTGAAACTTCAGGTTTAGAAATATGATCCCACGGTTGATCATTCCACTTTCCAGCTACTAACTGTTCCGAGTCATTGAGTTCCTTTTTGTAACTTAAATTGACTCCTCGATTGCGCGCACGGGCCTTATTTTCTTGTTCACGCGAATACCCGGTATTTTCATCCAAAACAATTTCATAGGAATGGTCATTTACTTTTAGTAGCTTCGCTCGGACCATAGGCGAAAAGAACAATATCTCGGCATTATTATCGGCCAATGTTTTCTTCACCATTTCTTTTTGTTCATCTTGAATATCAAACAAAAACAAAGAAGGAAGGTTAAGACTTTCCGGATTCTTAATTTCCTCATTTATCGTATCACG
>JAYSSX010000031.1:0-3221 GCA_043720315.1 Pseudobdellovibrionaceae bacterium
CAATATAAAGTGGCTGTACATAAAATGTTTCAACAAGATAAAGAGACCATGAATAGTTTGGACTTTTTGACTGAAGAAACTAAAAAACGAAATAACATGATGATCGACGGACAGATGAAGCAGTTTGAAATGTTATTCGATGAAGAATCCTATAAAAAACTTCAAGCTGAAGGCCATTTTCGTTTATCTTACAAAGCTATTCGTGCCGCTTTATTTGTGCAGCTGTACAGAGAACAACCCGCCCTCCAGATTCCTCACCTATTAATTACAAAACTTTTGGACATCGATGAAATGATGACCCAATGGCGCTACCGCCACAGCATGATGGCGCATCGGATGTTAGGCAAAAAAATCGGTACAGGTGGTTCTTCAGGAACTGACTATTTAAAATCCGTTCCAGAAAAACACAAAATATTTACGGACTTTTTTAATTTAACGACCTTTTTTATATCGCGATCGAAGGTTCCTCCTTTGCCTAAGGAACTTATGAAAGATCTAGGATATAATTTTTAATTATCTCAGCGGAAGTAAAACGGCTCGAACTGGGGAGGCATCCGCATCCTCTATTCTTAACGGCAAGGCGATCAAATCGTAAAGACCTGCCGAAACATTTTCTAAGATGACCCCTTCTAAAACCCGCATATCAGTTTCAAAAAGGGCTGCATGCGATTCTAACTCTTTCGAATCCCACGGATCCACGCTGGGCGTATCAATTCCAACTAAAAGTACGTTTTTACTTTTTAAATAGTGAATGAGTTGCGGCGAAAGGCTTACGAACTCATTTTTCCAAAGATCAGGATTTGCAAATGAATTCGTTTTAAATAAAATTCTGTCGGCTTGAATTTTTACTGTGGCAATATCTTCTACTAGAATGCGATCGGCCCGCTGAGAAAATCGATCACTCAAATCAATCACCTGGCAAGCGCCCAAATAAGGTTTCAACGGCAGCTGATCAATCCCCTGACCAGTTTTATGGTAGTGATTGGTACTATCGGCGTGAGCCCCTATATGCAAAGTACTGGTCAAAGTAGAAAGGCCCAAATGATCCCCTTTACTCATATCCATTACTACATTTCTTTCAAATTTTTGATCACCAGGAAAAACAGCAGTGGTACTTCGAATGACTGGCGATATATCTATGATTTGATTATAGTTCATTTCTTTACGATAAAAGGATCACTTAACGAACGTCAATATTTTCTGCGCTTTGTTTAATATAAGTTTCACGCTGATTTAAGTTCTTCTGAATCACCTTTGTTTGCCCGACATGTTCTACCTGAGGAGTCGTAACCAAAGCCTCTTCCTCTGGTCTTCCATTTTTGTCCAATACCTTGCTGTCATCACTTTCAAAGGCAGCGGAAGTATCGCTATCAGCTTGATCAATATTAGAATCTTGGTTTTCAGGAGAATTTGAATTCGGATTCAAATTAGGATCCATTCCTGTAACTCCAGGAAGTCCTTTGCTTTCTACAACCGCATCTGGACCATCGCCAACTTCTTTTTTAACTTTAACTTTACTTACAACTTCAGGGGCTTTTTCGTTGTCGGCAATAATATTAAATGGATCGGCCAGCGGCTTAACTTCTTGAGTCCCTTTACTATCCAGAGCTTCTTTAGATTCTTTCGCAATCTCAACAAGCTTTGGAGCATCTACGTAGATAATTTTAGGCTCATACTTCTTCTCGGCTAATTTTATTTTGCCACTGAGAGGCACTATCAAATGAAACTTCGAAATCTCGTTCTGTAGGTTTTCGAAAGTAACCGCAGATAATTTAAGAACTTCTTTTTGGTTATTTTGATAGAGCAAATTAGTCATTAGTAAATGTTTATTAGAAGCGAAGTTCTGACCAACGTTTGTACAGTTCATTTTTTTCATCAACATCACGCCGTCGAAACTCATCCGACAATACATTTTGGGATTTAAAACGGTTAGCGCTAAACCTACGCTTTCAGGCATGTTCTGTGGGTAAAACATAATTTCTACCTCGGAGGACACCGAGATGCGATACTGCGCTAAAATATTTCGACTTTTTTGACGACAGTCCGTTTTGAAAACTTGGTAAGTGAAATCGCCACCAGCTAATGCAGCTCGTTTGACTTCGGTATCAATACAATGTTTAACTCCGCCATCACTCGTTTTCTTCAAATTTTTACCAATCGCATTTTTAATAGTTTTAAAAACGGATTGTGGGGTCGTTCGCGTCTGCAAAATGACGTTCCAGCTTTCACTGAAGACCTGATCTGCTTGTTCCAACAAATCAAACATTTGCCGACTTTCTTTTTCAACTTTATTAGATTCTGCTTTTTGAAAGCTTGCGACTTCCGACTGAACTGAAATTGTCTTTTCCGGAACTTCAGCGGATAGAGTGAAGTTCTGTTTTAAGGAATAAAACAAAGCCGCACTAAAGATTAAAATAAGGGCATAAATCAAAGACTTCATATCTAAATGATGAGCAAAGGCCAAGCCACTATCCCCTCTGCAATACTTAGTGGTTTCAGTAACTTAGAAAGCAATACCTTGTCTCAAGGTGAGACGCTCACAGCAACTGCCCCTATCCGTCACTAAGCTGTCAAAAAAGTGACCGCGCTATTTAGTTAAATATCTGTAAATTCTTCGTTTTTTCTTGATGAAGTTGTTTTTTTGTTGAAAAGTTAAGTGTTGTTTTACCGAGGAGAAATATGCATTCCACGATCAATGAATCCGAAGAACTTTGGCTTAAAAATTATCCAAAAGGTGTTAAAAAAACAATTAATGCTGATCAATACAAAAATATCATGGATGTTTTTGATCAAGCCGTTAAGAAGTTTCGCGACCAAAAGTCCTTCACCAATATGGGCGTAAGCATCACTTTTGAAGAATTAGATCGCCTGGTCGGAAATTTTGCTTCGTTTTTGCAAAACGAACTGGGGCTGAAAAAAGGCGATCGAATTGCCATTCAGATGCCTAATCTTTTGCAATATCCTGTCGTTATGTTCGGAGCAATTCGCGCGGGTTTAATCATCGTAAACACGAATCCCCTTTACACAAAAAAAGAGATGCAACATCAATTCAAAGATAGCGGCGCCAAATCAATTGTTATTCTAGCAAATTTTGCCAATCACTTAGAAGAAATCATCAAGGAAACGGATATTGAATCTGTTGTTATTACTGAAATTGGCGATGGGTTTTCTTTCCTGAAAAAAACTTTAATCAACACCGTGGTTAAACGAGTGAAAAAAAT
>JAYSSX010000032.1:0-6204 GCA_043720315.1 Pseudobdellovibrionaceae bacterium
AATAATTTTTTAACCAAGCCGTTTGCGCAGCAACGACGCAATAGGCAGCGGCATGCGATTTATTAAAACCGTAATTAGCAAACTCCAAAATCAAGTCGAAAAGCTCGCTAGAAATTTTAGGATCTCTTCCTAACCTACTGGCTTTGTCAGTGAAAATCGCTTTCTGCTGATCCATTAATTCTTTATCTTTTTTACCCATCGCACGTCGTAACAAGTCGGCTTCACCCAAGCTGTATCCAGCAAAAGTAGAAGCGATACCCATTACCTGCTCTTGGTACACAATAATTCCATAGGTCTCTTCAAGAATACCCTTCAGGTCCTCGACGATATATTCCACTGGCTTTAGACCATGTTTGCGGTCGGCAAAGTCGGGAATCATTTTCATAGGTCCTGGTCGATACAAAGCATTGATGGCTGTAATATCGGCAAAACTGTTGGGTTTAATCTTACGAATAGCGTCTGTAATCCCATCACCCTCGAACTGAAAAATACCTGCTGTATCCCCACGACTCATGATTTCGTAAATGCCTGGATCTAACAATGAGATGTCACTGGTCGATATTTTTTTACCTTTGTTTTGCAAAATTAATTTAAAAGCATGATTGATATAAGTCAGAGTTTTTAAGCCCAAGAAATCGAATTTAATTAATCCAATTTTCTCCGCATGCTTCATGTCGTACTGAACTACGTTTTCGCCGTCGGCACCTTTATAAAGCGGAGCCAAACGGATCAGTTCGCCATCGGCAATAACAACTCCCGCCGCATGAATTCCGGCGTGACGAACCATCCCTTCGACACGTTTTGCTAATCCAATCAAAGAGTCAATTTGTGGATTCATCTCCATCAATTCGCGCAACCTAGGCTCAACTTCTAAGGCTTTATCAATAGTAGTTCCCGGCTGTTCGGGAACTAATTTAGTAACAACATCAACTTCAGCGAAAGACATCCCCAAAACTCGACCGACATCTTTAATGGCCGCCCGTGCTTGCAGTTTTCCATAGGTAATAATTTGAGAAACGCTTTTCTGACCGTACTTCTGTGTTACGTAACGAATCACTTCCTGACGACGGTCCTGACAAAAGTCGATGTCAAAATCCGGCATCGAAATACGATCAGGATTTAAAAATCGCTCAAAAAGCAAACTGTAAGGCATCGGATCTAAATCAGTAATTTTTAATGCGAAAGCAACAATACTTCCAGCTCCCGATCCCCGACCAGGACCCACGGGAATATCATTCGACTTCGCCCAATTGATAAAATCTTGAACGATTAAAAAATAACCATTGAATCCCATTTTATCAATAACCGACAACTCAAAAGTAAGTCGCTCATAATATTTAGGATGTTCAGTTTCCAGAATACGTTCGCCACGAAGCTCTGCTTCCTTAAAGCGTTCTGCCAAGCCTTTTTCAGACATGATTCGAATTTCTTCTTTTAAATCTCGCCCATTCACCGTTGGATAACTTGGCAAATGATAAATCATTTTGCCTTTATCATCTTTTAATTTAAATTTAATATTACAGCGCTCAATAACTTCGTCGGTTCGAGCTAACCAATCGGGACGATCCTTAAATAAGTCTGTCATCTGGGTGGTTGTTTTAAAAGAAAACTGATCTGAACCTAATCTGTATCTAGATTCGTCAGATAAAGTTTTATTCGAACCGATACAAATCAAAACCTCTTGAATGACCTGATCATCGCGCTCTAAGTAATGAACATCATTGGCCGCCACAATAGGAACACCACAAAGTTCGCTGGCCTCAACGATAAAAGCCTCAACCTGTTTCCACTCCGGAAGACCAGTACGATTCACTTCCAAGTAAAAACGATCACCGAATATACGTTTTAAATTTTTAATTTTTTCTAAAGCCTTGTCGCGGCCTTCATTAATAAAACTTTGTGCTACTTCACCCCGTAAGCCACCCGACAACGCAATCAAATCAGAATTAAATTTTTCTAGAACTTCATAATCAACGCGCGGTTTATAATAAAAACCCTCCTGGAATCCTATCGAAGAAATCTGACAAAGATTTTGATATCCCTTAAGATTTTGTGCTAACAAGACCAATCTAGTATTTGGTTTCTGTGCTAATTCTTTGTTTTCGCCCTTACTAAGTCGGCTTCCTGGAGAAATATAAACTTCAAGACCAATAATCGGCTTTACGCCTTTATCTAGCGCCGCAAAGTAAAACTCAATCGCGCCGAACATATTTCCATTGTCGGTCAATGCAATGGCCGGCATTTTGTCTTCCGCCGCTTTCGTAACCATCGCCTTTAAACGGAGACTACTCTCCAATAGCGAATATTCAGAATGTACATGCAAATGCGAAAAACGAGTCATCATTCCCACTCAATCGTTGCTGGAGGTTTACTGGTAATATCATACACGACTCGACTAACGCCTTTAACTTTATTCGTAATTTCTACAGAAACTTCACGCAAAAATGCGGATGAAAATTCGTACCAATCCGCAGTCATCCCGTCCATTGATGTCACGGCCCTTAACGCCAGCACATGATCATAGGTTCGACCGTCACCCTGAACTCCCACCGTTTTCACCGATGTTAAAACACAAAAGGCTTGCCAAATTTTATGATACAAACCGTGCTCTTTCAATTTAGAAATAAAAATGCAATCTGCCTCTTGCATGACGGCCAATGATTTTTCATTCACTTCGCCAATAATTCGAATTGCCAATCCTGGCCCTGGAAAAGGGTGTCGCATCAGAACATCGTCAGCCAGCCCCAGCTCCTTACCAATCTTTCGAACTTCGTCTTTAAACAATTCCCGAAGTGGCTCGACCAATTTAAACTTCATGTTAGCTGGCAAACCGCCAACGTTATGATGAGATTTGATTGTTTGCGAAGGTCCACCCCTTGATGAAAAACTTTCGATCACATCAGGGTATAAAGTTCCCTGCGCCAACCAATTTATATTAGGAACCTTTTTAACAATACTGGATTTGAACTGATCAAAAACTTCAATAAAAAGTCGACCAATGGTTTTTCTTTTAGTCTCAGGATCGGTTTGTCCAGCTAGTGCAGACAAAAACAATTCCCTTTTATCAAGGCCTGTAACATTAATTCCGATTCGCTGATATTGATCCAAAACATTTTGATATTCATTTTTTCTCAATAAGCCATTATTCACAAATACGCAGTGTACTCGCGCGGCCCCTAAAGCCTTTGTCAGCAGCGCGGCTACAACCGAGCTATCAACACCGCCGCTTAAAGCGCAAATCACATGATCTTCCTTAGGAACTTTACCTTGTATATTTCGAATAAGTTCTTCTGTAACCCTTGGTGACGTCCAAGTTGGCTTTGCTTTGCATTTATTTTCTGTGAAATATTTTAATAACTGTATGCCGTTGGCAGTATGAGTAACTTCAGGATGAAATTGAACTCCCATCCAATGGTCGGATTCAATCATCGCAATATGGGAAGATCCCGAAACGGCAAGAACCTTTCCTCCTAAGGGGGGCTGTTCTACGATATCACCATGACTCATCCATACCTGCGAAATTTGCGACTTCAGCGGATGATCCATTCTCCATTCCACTTTATTTAAACCGTATTCTCGTTCTGACGCTGAACAGACTTTTCCGCCCAGCTGATGCGACAGCAATTGCATTCCGTAACAGATACCTAAAACAGGTGCACACTGCAAAAGCTCTTTAACATCACGAATAGGAGACCCCTCATCGTAAACTGAACTTGGTCCTCCACTAAGAATAATTCCCTCGGGTTTCATTTCTTTGATTTTTTCTAAAGAGTAATCGAACCGATGTATTTCCGAATAAAAATTAAGCTCACGCAAACGTCGCGCAATTAACTGAGTTAATTGTGATCCAAAATCTAAAACTAAAAATCCGCCCTGTCTCATTGGGCCCCCGTCGCTTTTAGGCATTTCTATTCCATTCTATAGTTTGGAGCTTCTTTGGTTATACTCACATCATGAACATGAGACTCTCTTAAACCCTGCGATGTGATTTGTACGAACTGCGCATTTTTCTGCAGATCTTTAATACTAGTCGAGCCCATATATCCCATCCCCGATCGCAATCCACCAAGTAGTTGATGAATGATTCCGCTCACATTTCCTTTATAAGGAACTTTTCCTTCAATTCCCTCCGGAACGAATTTGGCTTCATCGTGGACATCCATTTGACCATAACGATCTTTTGACCCCTGCGCCATTGCACCAAGGCTGCCCATTCCGCGATAAACTTTGTAAGTACGACCTTGATATAAAATCGTTTCGCCAGGGCTTTCTTCAGCGCCAGCTAAAAGATTTCCGATCATTACCGTATTTGCACCTAATGCCAGCGCTTTTGTAATATCGCCAGAGTATTTAATTCCACCATCAGCAATAATTGATTTACCTTTTTTGTTGGCTACCTTTGCGCAGTTTACGATAGCGGTAATTTGTGGCATACCTACACCAGCAACAACTCGGGTAGTACATATACTTCCTGGTCCTACACCCACTTTCACAACATCTGCACCTGCCGCTATTAATGCTTCTGTTCCCTCTTCGGTAACAACATTACCCGCAACTAAAATAATATCTTTGTTAGACGCTGAAATTCTTTTCACCATTTCTAAAACGTTTTTTGAGTGCCCATGGGCCGTATCGACCACAATCACGTCAGCTCCAGCAGTAATCAGTCCCTGCGCCCGCTCATACGAACCATCTCCAACTCCAACAGCCGCTCCAACAATCAAACGACCATGACGGTCTTTCGACGCTTGCGGAAAGGCGTGCGATTTTTCAATATCCTTAATTGTAATAAGGCCTTTTAAGTTTCCGGCTTTATCAACAACAGGTAATTTTTCGATTCGATGTTTTTGGAGAATCTTTTTAGCCTGCTCCAAAGTAGTGCCAACCACAGCAGTGACCAGATTTTCCGAAGTCATTAAATTTTTAATTGGCTGGTTGGTCTTTTTTTCAAATCTTAAATCACGATTCGTTAATATCCCTACCAACTTGCCTTTTACAGTTACTGGCACTCCGCTAATGGAATATTTTTTCATTAATTCTAAGGCCTCTGAAATCATTTGATCTGGACCCAAGGTAATGGGGTCCATAATCATTCCGCTTTCATATTTTTTAACTTTTTCGACTTCCAAAGCTTGTCGCTCGATCGAAAGATTTTTATGAATCACTCCGATACCACCATGCTGAGCCATAATTCTTGCAATTCGATGTTCAGTGACTGTATCCATGGCTGCCGAAATCAACGGAGCATATAATTTTACTCCTTTGGCAAATTCGGTCACCGTTGAAACTTCGGTCGGTACAATTTCGGAAAAACAAGGCACTAAGAGAATATCGTCAAAAGTGAGCGCCATTTCGAAATTTCCCGGTTGTACTTTATTGACTGCCATAAAAATTCCTTTTTCGTTACGGTTGAATATCTTCTGCGTCTTTCGCCCATTCGGAATACGTCAAATAATGATCTGCCGACACTTCTAAATGCTTTAGCTCTTCAGGTTTTAAATCACGAACTTTTTTTGCTGGTCGTCCTAGCACTAAAGATCCGGGTGGAAATTCAGAGCCCTCGGTAACCAACGAACCAGCGCCGACAATTGAGCGAGCGCCAATCTTAGCTCCGTCCATTATGATACTACTCATTCCTATCAAACATAGATCATCTACATCACAACCATGCAACATCGCCATATGACCAATCGTTACTCTTTTCCCAATCGTAGTTCCAAATCTTTGATAAGTGCCATGAATGATAGCGCCATCCTGAATATTGGTTTCACTTCCGATTTTAATTTTATTTACATCGCCTCTGATCACGGCATTGTACCAAACAGAACATTTAGTTCCTAACTCGACATCCCCAACCACGACGCAGTTTTCGGCCAGGAAAACATCTTCGCCGAGTTTAGGAGTGTGACCGTTTACTTTTTGAAAAATCACTGGAGGTAACCTAAGTTTTTCTCAATAATTAAATGAGCGTTCGCCAAAACATTCTTACGACTTTGATCAACTTCCGTAGATAACACCTTACTTTTCGCAATAAAGGCATGTGAAGCGTACAAGGGGACATCCAAGTGCAATAACAACGACATCGCCTCATCGGCCCGTACTTTGATCATTGTTACTTTGGGATGGTTTTCCAAACAAATAAATAGAAACTGATTTTGCGCCTTGATTTCACAGAACACAGCTTTTGAAATCCTAATATCCATT
>JAYSSX010000033.1:0-14869 GCA_043720315.1 Pseudobdellovibrionaceae bacterium
TTTCGCGTTGGCGACGTTGTTATGGATGCCAGTAACATCGAAATGAAAATAAAAAGAAATAAAGAAGATGATGTCGCCAATATTACGTTCCATTGGCCGGCCGGTCTCGCCATGGACGGACAGATTTTACTGCGCGACAATATCGGGAAAACAATTCTCAGTTTTGATATCGATACTGCCAAAGTAAAAAAACAAACTTTTTCCACAGACACTAGCTACCGAAATGAAATCGCAACTTACGAGCTGGAAAATATTGAAGTTGAAAAAATTGAGCAATTAAAAAGTTTTCCATTCTTTAAATTTTGCGTTCGCAAAGAAGAAAAAGAAACCAAAGTTTACGTTTGCTCAAAAGATCTTTATTTTAAATCCAATGATAAATCACTCAATATATCGTCACGTGACAGTTTTCGTAAAGATTCTTACGTGGAAATTAATGGCAAGTTGGTTGGCGGCGCCGGAATCATTTTTCTAAACGAAAAGTCAGACGTGATATCACTTCGTACTTTATTATTATCAGGTGCAATCTTAGATATTGATACTTTCAGAAAAGACATTGAATTTAAAGATATTGTTATCTCAGACGATGAACAGAACTTAATCCTTCGAGCTGCTGGAGCAGAACCTGCGGATGAAGCTAAAGTATCAAAGAGAAGTAATAATGAATGGGAAGCTAAACTTGCTGCCGACCGTCCTATCACCTATTTGAAAGGCGGAGCCGGTATTCCATTAAGGCAGGAATTTTTGATTAAGGGACCTGTAAGGAAAGATTTTGTTAAAGTCACGACATTGAAAACTCCACCTTTAAAAATTTACGATGATGAACTTGTGATTGTTCTGAAGAAAAATAAAAAATTAGACTACATACCTACCGATAATGATTCCGACATCTTCACCACAAACGGTGATCCTACTTGGCGCCTAAAAAACCTTGAAAAAAATGTGATTAATCGCAGATACCTTACCGTTAGTGACGGGGAAAACAAATACTTTGCCGCTTATGATGTCTTACGTTCGACCCCTTTCGAACTTTCGGCACGGATAAGCGCTCCGTTAACTGCCGATTTGCAACTGTCCTACTGGTTTAACGTTCTTGATTTGGGATTTAGTTTTAACTATCTAAAGATTTTAAGCAAGACTGATTCCGAACCCACTTCACAAACGATG
Organism: Pseudobdellovibrionaceae bacterium; assembly: GCA_043720315.1. Classification (GTDB taxonomy): domain Bacteria; phylum Bdellovibrionota; class Bdellovibrionia; order Bdellovibrionales; family Bdellovibrionaceae; genus JAYSSX01. Next base: position 1,165 of record JAYSSX010000033.1, read on the forward strand.
GGTCTTGATTTCATGTTTAAAACGCCTAAGGACATTAATTATTCCGATACCAATTACGGCCTTATGGGATCATATGACTTTTTGACTTTAGAAAAGGATAAGTACAGCATCATTTCGGCCGGTTTATTTTTTAAATTTAAAAATACAAACCAACTACCTAATTGGATCCATTGGCTAAACTCCGAATTAAAAGTTCCATTAAGTATTTCGGGTCCTAATCAAATGAAACTGACCACAAGTTATCAGTTTAATTCAGAAATTCTGCACTTCTTTAATCCAATAACTTACTTTAGCGCTGGATTAAAATTATCGGCATTTACTATTAAAAACGAACTTACTGAATACACTTCTAATAAATCGTATCTGTTATTGGGCATTGGTCGCCTTTTCTAAATTTATTTCTTTTTATTGAAAAATCCACCAATAAGTTCTTTAAGATCTCTGTTCAGAACATCTTTTGGCGAATTTGAAGATGCTTTGGTTTGAACCAATGTTAATTCACGTTTTGCCGAAGTTAATGTAGAATCTAAATCAACTGCTTTTTGGAAGGATTTTCTAGCCGTTGAAATATCCCCTTTGGCTTTGTAATACAAGCCCATAACAAAACTGTATAGTGCATCAAATTTCTCTTCCGGAGGAACCTGCAGAAGATCTGCATCGATGGCTTTAAGTAAGGTCATCTTATTTGGTTTTGATTCAATTCCACCAAGTTTTGCCCAAATCAAAAACAATTTAGCTTTGTCTAAGGTAGGATCAAAAATAATAGCCTTTTCCAGCTTCTGTAAAGCGACCTGATATTGCGATCTTGCTAAGTATGTTTTCGCCTCTTCGTACTGAGTGGCCGCCTGTAATCGCTGCTCGATTTCGACTTTAGCAATTTCTTCTTTCATTTTTTCACGGCTACCTGTTTTGGTAAAATCAGTGGCCTGACTCGCTGTTGTTTTTAACTGTTGATAAATGTGTAGAAGTTCTTTTTGTGCAGGTGCTGGCTCTGGTCCCAAAATTTTCAAGAATTCGTTGATCACGCTTTGTGGGTTTTGTTCGGAAACATTACACATTCGTACCATAATATCGAAAATTTCTACTTTATTCTTTTCATGAACTTGCGACAGGATCTTTTTTAGTTTTTTAATTCGAAGTTCTTCGCTTTCAACTTCAACTTTTTCGTTAAAAACAATTAATCCCTTAGTTAAAAGGTAATGAGTTGCTTTTAAAAAAGAGTCCTCAGCTACCGTAGCGCTATCTAAAATCTGCAACAATGTTTTACCACTAGTCAAACTAGCAACTAAATTTTCAGTGCTTGTTACCAAAGGCATCTCAAGTGCGGCACTTGGTTCGACGTAAGTTGGACTTTTTTCTAAAGTATAGTCCGCCCACTGTGTATAATGCGCCTTTAACCAATTTGAATTAATTTTTGCAGCAATCCAGTCATGTAGAAACACACCTAGATTTTCTTGATCTATATGAGGAAAACTTTGTTCAACATCGGCAGAAACGAAATTGACGTGCACAGAACCATCTACAATAGTGCGCGACAAACGAATACTCATCTGATTGGCCAGAACGATATTAAAGGCATGTGGACTTAGCAGGTTTCCCTGAATCAGCTTTTCACCAATTTTTTTAGTACTGTTTGAATTCAAGGCATCTTTCAAATCGTCGGACTGAATATATCCTGATTCAATAAGTAATTTACCCAAATATGTTTCCTGATCGACGATATCGACTGCAACGATCATTCCTTGTGAAAATGAAATGCCGGAAACCTCACCTTTAGCGTTTACGATATTTAAGTGACCCGAAGCTTTCGATTCCATCAGCAAACTATAGATGTAGGGTAAGTCAAATCCGTGAATCTCTTCTAAAGCTTCAATGGATCGCCTTTTTTCACGTGCAGTCACTTTTGAATTGTTGAACATTTGATAAAGTTGCTTACGCGGATGAATCTCTTCAACAACTGTGTTGTCTTTTTTTAAAAAGCTAAATGCTTCCTTAAGATCAAACGGCTTTTTTAAAAACTGAATTGCTTGGGTCGTTCTTATTGTATCACGAACGTAATTGGGATCCGTAAAGATACCACTCATCATGATGACATCTAAAGAACTTGCCGGAAAAGATTCGCGAATTGACTTAACTAATTCTACGCCGTTTTTTCCAGGGAGAAGACAATCTACAAACATTGAATTAATTCTATTTTGATTTAGAATTTCTTTAGCTTCTTCAGCTTTTGCTGTGACAAATACCTGAAACCCTTCGCGTGAAAAACCCGTTTTCAACGCCGAGGCCAGTTGGCTATCATCTTCAACTATAAGTACTTTTTGCGCTGCTTTTGCCAATTCAATCTCCCAAGTCTTATTTCGTCAAAAAGGTAGGAAATCTGAATAGCCTTAGGTCGGGGTTAGGCCTTTTTAATAAATTTAAAATACTTTTGTTCAACGACATCCATTTCCATTTCATTTCCAGATCCATCTTTAACGGACGGAGGTATCGCAAGACCCGTATCATTAAATTCTTTGCCGAAAGTAAATAAAACATTCTTTTCTTCGCCGCTATCGTCGGAATAATAGGGAACGTAAAATGATTCGACACGACCTTGGACTGGCAAAAATCCCTGTACCATATTAATTTGATCCACTATTATTTTAGGGCACTCTTTATACACTATCGGTGCTGTACCTGCTGTTCCAACCCACTTAATCCACTCACGAATGCCACATGAATTAATACTTTTCACGCCATTTAATTGAATCTCTACGTTTTGCGCACCGGTTAGTGTATGCTGATTAAAATCAACGTCTTCATCAATTACACCTGTTACCGTTACATTTACTTTTTCACCAGCTTTGTCGATTTTGATATCAAACTTACTCATAAATCCCCCGTTACAAATTATAAATTAAACTTTAATTAAGTGAAGGCTTTTTTTAATATTTGCCCTCTGTCGGTAACTTAATCCCGTAGGCACGATGCAAGAAACTACCGTTTTTTGCCCAGGAATAACACCTAAAAACAAATGCGAGCAATGCTCGAACATAATAACACAACCAAGACCAGCTCCGCCTTCTCTAAAATTGATGGCGGCCCCAGCTCCAGTTGCGTAGACTTCTTTCATACGAAGTAAAAACTTCTCAACTAGCAAGGACCCGAACGGATCTTCGCAAGTAATAACGAATTTATTTTCGGTCATTAATAAATGCAATGAAGATTTCCGTCCATCATCATAGCTAGAGACAGCGTGTCCGTTACGGGCAGCCTCTTTAGGCGCATCGATAATAGCATTCATGTACATCTCTTCAAAGATAGCTTCTACTGATTCAGTTACATTTTGATTTACCACTTCACCCAAGAAATCAAATACTCTGGATTTCAAAGTAGACTTATCTTTTGGACCTGAAAATTCCAGCTTTAATTCCTTCATCGGATCAGAAACTAAAGAAGAACCTAACGAATTAAAATAACTAGCTGGATCCAAAATTAAATTTCCGGCAATTAAAATATCTTCACTGTAATGGTTTTTATTCTTCTGAACGATGTGGGCGGCCTTTTTATCAATCAAGTTTTCAACCACTTGATTCGGTTCTAAGGCATTGGATACAACGATACACTGATTTGGTAATTGTTCGGGAAGTGAATCAGCATGGCATAACAAAATAGTTGAAAATTTTTGCTTAACGTCTTCAGCTAGTTCATTAATAAACTCATCATTTTGACAATTAATAATCATGAAAACTAACCTTCTTTCACCCGAAACATAAAAAAAGTTATATCGTCGATCAAAGAAGCTCCTTTTCGATACTCAGAAAATTGATCAGACATTATTTTAACACTGTCCGATACCGGAGGAAAATCTTTATTTGAACTTAATATTGATTTTATGAACTCGCGCTCACCCCAGGATGTCTTTTCGGGATTTTGAATATCTGGAATACCATCTGTGTAAAATAATATTCTATCGCCTAGATCTAACGTTAGTTTAGTTTGTTGATATTCCGTATCTCTTGACTGTCCCAATCTTGGATTATTCACTTCATTTAACGGAATTAAACTCTTCTTTTTCAAAGCCTGATCAGTTTTATTAATCAAATAGGGCGATTCGTGACTAGCATTTGCGTAAACAAATTCTTTAGTTACTACATCATAGGAAGCTAGGAAAAAGGTCATCATAATACGACCTTTAGATACATCGTATATAGACTTATTTAGCATGTTCAACGCTTCCGCTGGCTCGACATTTAATCTTTCAATAATTGTCGCTGCTGACTTCGCGGCGCTAGTAATCAAGGCAGCGGGTGCTCCATGTCCAGTTGCATCGCCAATCCATAGAAAAATTTTATTTTCTACTTTTGAATAGTGCCACCAGTCACCACCACACTCGGAAGCTGGTTCGTAGTAACCGGCAATTTCAACGTTTTCAATATCAGCATGAGTAGGCGGAAAAAGTGTTTCTTGAACGGTCTGTGCCGTTTTCAACTCCCCTTGCATACGTGCCTTTTCGGCGGTTTCAACAAGTAGCCTTTGAACTTCTTCGGCCATTGCATTAAAACTAGTCGCCAAACTTCCAATCTCGTCTTTACCTTTAACTTTTACGCGGATATCAAACTGACCCTCAGCAACTTTTTTGGTCGCGTGAAACAGCTCGGTCAAGGCACGAGTTAATGTTCCCGAAGCAAATAAACTAATAATTGCAGTTGCAGAAAGGAGCAGCCCAAAAAAGATCAAAGATTTTTTCTTTAAAATGTCCACAGCTCTTAAGGCTTCACCTTTATTTACTAACGAAACAACTGACACATTTCCAAAATCAGATTTTGAAAAGGAGGCCAGTAATGTTTCACCTCGATTATTAATGACTTGCTCTGTTCCAGTATTAAATTTCTTCCCCTGCGCCCGCTCTAAAAATCCGGCGCCAATCAAATCCGATAACTTGGAAGACTCATTCGAAGCCGGCCCAAATAAAATTTCGCCACTTTCACCTAAAAGATAAGATTCCGTATTACCCGGCACTCGAAAGCTTTCAGCCAGCTGACTTAAACGAGCAGATGCAATAAAAGTATAGTTTTTGTTATTCGTGGTATCGCTGATATTTTCAATAAACCAAATTCGATCATCTGCGAATGGCACCCGTAAATATCGTTCTTTATCCGCACTTTCGCTGAGGAACTTATTTAGATTTTGAAATTCAGAAACTTCCTTTAGACCTTCTCCCTCAGTCTTTTCAACAATTCCGACTTCCTTGAACTGGCCACCACTATTTTCGAAGGCCGCTATCCATAATAATCCATTGCCGGACTCGACTATACTCTTGGAAACGCCGGAAAATTTACGTTCACTGAAAAATTCTTGTAAAACTGGACGTAAAGAAGCGACCGCCGAATTTAATTCTGTACTTACTTGTGACGATAACGTTTTCGAAACTGCCGTTGAGGACTCAAAGACATACGCAATTTTGTCAGCCTCGAAAACCTTTGTTGCCATCATCAAATATAGACCTAAGGTCAGTAATGGTAAGATGGTCAATAATATAAGGATTTTATAACGGATCGACAAATTCATACTGCCTAAGTATGAAACGTTCTCACCCAGATGTGTAGTCTAACTCTATAGGTCCGGACTATAGTCCACTCTAATTTTTTCCCTAAAGTACCGATATCAGGACAGAAGAAAAATATGATAAAAGAATTCAATAGAACCGAAAAAATTATACTTGGAATAGCAAGCTTCATGTTTGTTGTATTTTCATACCTAATGTATGACGATTCCTTAATTTTTTTGCTATTCAACAGTGACAATTTAGACTCAATTGGAGTGGTCACAAAAACGGAATCAGATGTCAGGCAAAAAATTTCCAAACAATACATTTGGTTCAACACCAAAGCAAAAAACAAAATTCATTTCGGTGATAGTATTTTTACCGGGGATCAATCTTCTGCTTCGGTAACTCTAAATGATGGTTCTGTTTTAGAAATTGAACCAAACTCTTTGATTGTGTTTAATGTTAACGGAAACAAATTAAACCTAGATTTAAAATTTGGTGAAATGAGTGGTAATTTAGTAAATTCGATAGAAGTAAAATCAAATAACAAAATTGAAAATATCAGCAACAAAATCAAGTTGGAAGTTAAAAACGCCAACGTGAAAATTGACGACCTATCTAAAGCGAAATCGTTATACAAAAACGATAAGACTGCTATCGTGTTCAACGAAAACACCACTAAAAACTTAATTCACTATAAGCGAAATGTTCCATTCTTTGCTAGTTGGACTACAACTAGAGAGTTCAGCAAGTTTGCAATAGAAATGTCTGGAAAAAGTGATTTCAAAAAAACGGTACTCAGAAAAAGCACCACTAGCAAAAAGATTTCTTTTAATGATTATCCTCTTCGCGGCGGTTTCTATTTAAGGATTAAAGGCTACGATGCAAATGATGAAATCAGCGCAACCAGCGCCATCATTCCCGTGGTTATTAACAGTTCTGCAATTCCGCAGATAACCAAACCAACATTGGCCCAGGAAATCGAAGTTAAATTTGATGAAGATCAGAAACCTGTTGGTCCAGACTATGCGGAAATTATTTGGCAAACCAACGGCTTAAAGGGTCCTTACGAAGTTCAAATTGCGACCGATGAGGAATTCAAAAAAGTGGTCCAGCAGTTCTATAGCGAAACGAACGTAACAAAATCAAAACCGCTAAATACGGGTAATTATTTTGTAAAAGTACGTCAAAGCAAACAAAAAGTAAGTTTACAAAATGGCGAAGAAATGAAAATCGACTTTTTATGGTCAGAACCAGTTGAATTTTCAGTAAATCGTTTGGGTTCAAGTCCACTGGCTGCACCTGAGTTGATCCAAAATAATATTGCCTTCAAGCCGCCCGAGCAAGAAGCCATTCCCGTTGAATGGAAGGCTGTTGAACGTGCGCACCAATATATAGTGGAGCTTTCAAAAACTAAAAACTTCAAGACCGTTCAGGCGTTCAAATCCCAGCGAACGACTTTGCCAAGTCAAGTTATTGTACCCGGCAGATACTTTTTTAGAGTTACCGCACTTACAAAATTAGGCAAACGCGGAACACCTAGTGAAATTGGAAAAATTGCCATCGATGTTAATAAGCCTATTCTGTCGCCAATTCCACCCAAACAAGTTCGTGGTCAAACTCCGGAATCAGTGCCTACTGCAACCGATGTTAACGTAGCGTGGACTGTGGTTCCTTACGCAGACTCCTATTTAATCCAAGTCTCAGACAAGCAAAATTTTGAAAAGCCTATTCAGTTTAATGCGAGAACTCCAAGCAGCGTCGTAAGCATTCCACAACCTGGTGTTTACAATGTGAGAGTTCAGCCATTAACTAAAACGGGCGTACCGATAACCGAGTTTTCTGATCCTCAAACAGTAGCCTACACTTTCAAAGTTCCACTTATTCGACCTCAGCAAAAAGAACCTGCTGATCAAATCACTCTTTACTTCCAACGTAATGAAGAAACTCCGTTCTGGTTGACTTGGAACGCTGTTAAAGATGCAGATTCCTATACGATTGAAATTGCCAAAGATCCTGATTTTAAAAAAATTAAAATTAGTAAACAGTTAACTACCACAAAGTATCTATTTAAAGAGAAATTGAATAACGAAGACCTTTATTGGAGAGTGCGTTCGGAATCGGGAGAAAAGGTTTCTGACTGGGCAGGACCGAGAAAGATGTTGATTCGATTTGGTCGACAAGCAGGCGGATAATTTTGGAATTTAGACTATTTGACACACTTTTAGAGCCTATTTTTATCCTCAATGAGGTGCAGGAAGTCGTTTATTGTAACGAACCGGCCGCACTAATGTGCGACCTTAGCTCGCGCAAAATTGTAAGAAACAAAATGAAGTTTACCGAAATTTTCCGTTTCGAAGACGATATCAATTACTTCAAAGACCTCAAGACTGTGAATGAATCAATGCCTTACTTGGAAACACGATTCTATTGCGAAGGTGGCAAAGAAGGTAAAGTTCAAATCACCACACAGCCCTACTATTTGGCCGATACCAAAAGTTGGATCATCTTTTTCCGTGACGTTACTTTAGAAGAAACATTGCAAAAAAAATATCGTGCAGAACTAGAACAAAAAGAAGATGTCATTAAAGATCTTCAAAATGCCAAAGCTGAACTTCAGAACTATTCTAAAAACTTAGAAAAAATGGTTGATGAGCGCACGGCTGAAGTAAAAAAATTAAATACTACTATGACAGCCCTGTTGGATTCTTTACAGCAAGGGTTCTTTATTTTTAATAAAGACGGAAATTGTTTAGATGTGGCTTCTAAAGCTTGTTTGAATACAATTCAATGTCACCCTTCCGGTTTGAAAATTTGGGACGTCTTAAAACTACCTGAAAAACAAGTGGAAGGGTTTAAAAAATGGACCTTAACTTTATTTTCAGAAATGCTTCCCTTTGAAGATTTGGCCCCTTTAGGGCCGCCTACTTTTCCTAATAGCGACGGTAAACATATTCAATTGGAATACTACCCATTGAAAGATATTGAAAACCAAACTGACGGAATTGTCGTCGTAGCCAGCGATATTTCTAATTTGATTACCGCACAAAACGAAGCTGCTAAAGAGCGTTCTCATGTACAGATGATATTAAAATTAGTAAAACATAAAAAAGAGGTTTTCAGTTTTATCAACGAAACAGAAAGTCTTCTTAACCAATTAGATACTGAAATGCTTAAAGCCGATTTAGATCAAGCCTCTTACTTCCGACTTTTACATACATTAAAAGGCGGCGCAGCTTCTTTTTCAGTGCAAAAAATGGTTGATATTTGTCACCATGCCGAAAGTTTCCTCAGCGAATATAAATACAATCCAACTCCTGACCTTTTAGTAAAATTAAAAGCTAGTTCGAAAGAGATTCGTCCCAGTTTTATGACTTTCTTAGAAGACAACAAACAAATCATAGGGAATCCGTCCGATATCAAAGAAAGAATGATTGAGAAACCACTTTCGGCTTTTGTCGAATTTTCGAAAGTTTGGTCTACTCAAAAAGAATTTATTAACAGTTTTAATAGTTTCTTTATTTTAGAACCGATAGAAAATTATTTCCGTCAGTATGACGAAGTTATTCAAAATATCGCTTCAAATGAAAACAAAGAAGTTAAAAAACTAAGATACATCAATGGCGATTTAAAAATATACCCTGAGCCATATGAATCCCTTTTCTCAACGTTTGTTCACGCGTTTAGAAATTCTATCGACCACGGAATTGAAACTGCCGAAGAACGTTTAAAGCTTGGCAAACCTGCGGCCGGACAAATTATCGTTGAATTCTCAACGGATACAAAGTCCCTATTTATTAATATCTCTGATGACGGTCGCGGAATTGATCCAGAAATCATTCGCAAAAAACTTTTTGAAAAAGGTGTTAATGCAGATGCCGAATCGGATCAAAAAGTGATTCAACATGTGTTCGATTCACAATTAAGTACCAAAGATCAAGTAACCGAACTTTCAGGACGCGGTGTTGGTATGGATGCGATTTTAATTGCTGCCAAAAAACTGAATGGTAATGCCAAAGTTGAATCCGTTTTCGGCAGAGGTATGACTTTAAAAATCGAAATCCCTTACATTAATACGATTCAAGCTCCCGTATTAAAAGTCGCTTAAAAAAATCAAACTGCTATTATTTTTTTGAGTGTTTTGCCCAAACTGATCGTAGTTTCTCTTCAAACGATTTTGCCGCAAAAGGTTTCACAATATATTGAGAAACCCCTGCTAAAATAGCCTCAGTTACTTGGTCTCGCTCTGATTCTGAAGTCAGCAATACAAAGGGCAGATTTACCCATTCTTGTGAAGCGCGGACTTGTTTTAAAAATTCCAAACCTGTCATTTTAGGCATATTCCAGTCGGAAATAACCAGCTCGATTTGAGAGCCTGGGACGTTATTAGCAATTAATAATTGCAGCGCTTGCTCGCCATCGGTCGCCTCCAAAATTGTCTTGTAACCTAAAGCCTTCAGTTGGTTTTTAACCAAATCACGAATAGTTGGCATATCGTCAGCGATCAAAATCTTTGTCGTTACTGGAAACACATTTACTCCATCTGTAAGTCAAAGCCTCAAAACAATGGGGCTTATTTCATTATGGTTTTTTAAATTGTCTCTGACAAGCAGAGGAAGTCTGAGTCTAGGTTTTTCTTAAAATCTTAACTAAAAATGATATCTAGAACTGAAAAGTCCAGATGTAATCAGCACGCTGACCAAAGTCAGGCGAAGGAAGAACTTCCACTTCTTGTTCTTCATCATTGAGGCCATTTAAAGCAACGCTGGAAATGCTTAATTGTTTCACGGCTACACCAGCCTCATCGCTACGAGCTTTTACTCTATCTGGTAGTCCACCACCATATTGAACATGAAATTCACCAACTATGACAAAAAGAATACGATCTGGTTTGTTTTTAAAAAATTCAACGATCTGCCATGCCATAGTATCGTCCCAAGTGCTTTGGGCAATAAAGTAATTTTTTAGATCGGTAGGGTCTGTCACGTGATCTTCCATCAACGAACGAAATCTTATATAATAATCGTCATTACCTAACGTAAAATCGGGAGGCATCATTCCTAATTCAGAATCAGACAAAGACTCTAAACCAGTCTGTGCAATTTTGCTGGTAAGACTTCTTGGCGCATTTAATGCCAAAGTTTTAGCTTCAAATTTGCTTGGTAGTAAAACCTGATCACGATAATTTGAAAAATCATAACTACCCCACTTAACAGCACTTAAAAAGTCGGACTCAGCCAACGTTCCATTGCGATAAGAATTGACGTGTTTTTGATCATTATAAGCAAAAAACTCCATCCCTACGTTCAGGGCCTTATACTTCTTCTTAAGCAATTGTAGGATTTTAAGCTGGGCTTCTTTAATTTTGGGCTGATTGTGAAGCTCGCCAAAAAAAACCACAGAGCCAGGAGTGACCTTCTTTACGACTTCGTCCACTGTCACTTTGGCGCCATCGGTGCCGGAATAAATTTCCCCAGAGGTATAAGCAGCTAAGCTAACCCCACAAGATAGTTGGATTAATGCCGAAAGAACGATGATTTTCAAAAAATGACTACCCCGACTAAGATCTAAAGTTCTTTTCATAAACCCCCCAAACCACTCGTATTTTTAGAATTGATCTTATTATTAAGCGCCAACTTTTAGGGGGTTTCAAGCAGAAAGTAGTCTTTTACCCCAAATTAACTAAAATATTTCAAACACTGAAATTCTATGTTGATGTTTTCTTTAGCTTTTGTTACTTCTTATCAGCTAATTTGTAGATAGTTTAACAAAGGATATTTTTATGGCTAAGAAAAGTGGACGCATTATTATCACGCTTGAGTGCACTGAAGCGAAAACTGCTGGCGTACCCGTTTCTCGTTACACAACGACAAAAAACAAAACTAAAACTCCAGGTCGTATGGAAAAGAAGAAATACAATCCAAACATGAAGAAACACACTGTTCATCGCGAAACTAAATAATCAATGATTCTAACCGATCAACAGATTTTAAGTTCCATCGAAAAAGGCGAAATCAAAGTATCGCCTTTTCGTCGTGACTGCCTAGGCTCTAATTCTTACGATGTTCACTTGGGTAAAACTTTGGCTGTCTACAAAGACAATATTCTTGATGCGAAAAAACATAACCAAATTGAAACTTTTGAAATTCCTGCAGAAGGTTTTGTTTTAGAGCCGCATAAATTCTACTTAGGAGTGACAGAAGAATATACCGAAACTATGGCGCACGTGCCTTTTCTAGAGGGCAAATCCAGTGTTGGTCGTTTAGGTATTGATATTCACGCTACTGCAGGCAAAGGCGACGTGGGTTTTTGTAACTATTGGACTTTGGAAATTTCCGTAAAGCAGCCTGTTAGAATTTACGCGGGAATGCCAGTTGGACAATTAATCTATTTTGAAGTTAAAGGCGAAATTCTTACGGCCTACAACAAAAAATCTTCAGCCAAGTATAATGTCGTTCAACCGCTTCCGGTTGAATCTATGATGTGGAAAAACGCTTTCTAAATTAAATTTCATTCTGCAATGACATCCGGACGCAAACAACCAATCAAGGTTATTTGCGGTGTCGGCTATTGTGGCTGCTTGGGATTCAACTTCTCAGCGATAAACCCTAAAATTTTCGCCAACCGAATACGATCAGCATCGACATTCCACTTCGACTCCCCTTGCGCTTTCCACATTAAAAATTCTAAAGGTGTCGGCTGGCGCCCCTTCTTCAGAATAAAAGTAAAAATCGCTTTCAAAGAAGGATCATCCGTTTTTCCACTAACAATGATTAAGGTGTTTTTAAAAATCGGATACGCAATTATACTTTCTTGCGTATCCATAATGCCGTCATGATTTAAGTCAAACTTCTGCATTGCCGTTTCAATATATTGCATAATATGCGGAACCAAGGCCGCATCATTTAAATCAACATAGTCATCTAAAATATAAGGAAGTTCGATCTCATCATCACTCAACTTAGTAGGATCTGGTGTCGCCATTGGCCCCGGAGCCGATGGAGTTGGAGTCGCCGTGATAGTTGCAGCGTGAATAGGAGAGGGGTACCCAGCCGCTTTCAGAAGAGCAACCATGTTTAACTGAAAGTTTTTATAGTCTAAACTTTGCATTTTCGCTAGATACTCGGGAATACTTGCAATGGGTGCCGCCATACTATTGCGATACACATCGATCATACATTTTACTAACACCTTTTTCGTCGTTGGCCACATTGGCGAAACGGGACAAGCGGGCAATACAAATGTCGTTACTTTTTTATTTAAATTTAAACCCGAAAAAATCAACATCACCAAAGAATGTAATTCTTTGAAATCTGCAAAATCGTCCCCGGTGGCATTAGCAGAAAACAAATTAGCATCACGGAATCGATTGCTGGCAAAAGTCGTATTGGTTGGAACTATGTATTCCAGTTTTACAACAATGTTTTTAACGTCAAAATACAGATCATTAGCTTCTTTTTCCGAGATACCACCATATCCGGTAGCCCGCTTTAAGTCGCCCGCGTACGAGCGCCCTACTAATCGTGAAGCCGATCGACTAATATTTAAAAAATTCAGGCTTTTTTGATCATAAGCCACTTCCTGCTTAGCAATAAACAGTCTTTTCTCAGAATCGCGCGAATAACTTAGTGGACTTTCAAATAATCTCACCAACTCGGCATTTGCTTCAGACCCCGGCAGAGTCGTTAAAAATTGGCGAGCCGTTTTATGCTCTAAAATATTAGTGTCTTTGTAGCTGTCATACATTTTATTCAAAATCTTTTGGCTTTCATACCAAGCTTTGAATTCTAACCGTATCGCTTCGGTTGCATCGCCAGATAATCCATCATTAGGCCCAGCTCCTAAACGCTTTTCTGGAGTTATCAAAATCTTGGAAAGAACAGTCCTAACCAAAGCATGGATATCATCAACAGTTAATTTATCAGGAAATATTTTTAATACTTGCAGACTTTTTTCTAAATTGTAAATTTCTGCAAATGAAATTAAACCTGGTCGATCTTCCGTTTCCCGACTGTTGATAATTTTGTCGACGATGCCAGTTGTAGAAATGACTAAGTGGTTAAACCACTCTATAGCAGGTCCATTAATAAAAGAACGACCTTCAATAAAGTAATGATAATCGGTGAAACGAATAAATGACTTTGCAATGACATCGAATAATAATGGCCACTGGCG